>NZ_QAIJ01000083.1:0-10714 GCF_003060985.1 Stenotrophomonas sp. HMWF023 | reverse complement strand
CCGTCGGGGCTGACCGACGGTGGCGGGGCGGGGATCACCATCGGCAGCAACACCAGCCACAGCCAGACCAGAGAGCCCAGCACGATGCCGGCGATGATGGCCGGGGAGGGCGTGCGCGGACGGTACACCGCCACCAGTACAGCCGGTGCCAGTTGGGAGAGCGCGGTGAACGACATCAGGCCGAAATCGCTGAGCGCCTCGGTGCCGCTCATCGCGCGGCTGTACAGCCACGACATCAGGAACACGGCGAGGATGCCGGCGCGACGGAAGGCCAGCACGCGCGGTCGCAGATCGGCGCCGCTGTTGAAGCCGTTGACGCCGCTCAGCAGGCGCGAGCCCACGCCGTGGTTGCCGAGCATGATCGACAGGGTCAGCCCGGACAGGATCATCATGCCGGTGGCCGCGCTCAGGCTGCCCAGGTAGGCCAGCAGCGCCAGCAGGTGGTGGCCGCGTTCCTGCGGCAGGGCCAGGACATACAGGTCGGGCGATACCGAAGACGGCAACTGTGCGGCACCGGCCAGTGCCATCGGCACCGACGGCAGGCCGATCAACAGCAGGTACACCGGGAACAGCCAGCGCGCCGTCTTCAGGTCCGACGACTGCCGCAGTTCGACCACGCCCACATGGAACTGATGGGGCAGGGTGAACGCGGCCATCGCACCGAGCGCGACCATGGTCAGGTAATCCGGCACCACTGCCGGCGGCGGCAGGTGCGCCATCTTTTCAAGCAGCGGCGCGCCAGCCTTGTGCACCGAGAGCGCGGCATACAGGCCGATGGCCAGCAGTGCCGTCAGCTTCAACAGCGATTCCAGGCCCAGCGCGACCACGATGCCGCGGTTGTGTTCGGTGGCAGACGCTTTGCGTGCGCCGAACAACGTGGTGAACGCCGCCATCGTCAGCGCGAACCAGAACGACACGTCCAGCTGCCAGCCGACGGGCGCGAACTGATCGCCAAGCAAGGCGCCAAGGCCCTGGCTGACTGCTTTGAGCTGCAGCGCGATGTAGGGAATGATGCCGAACAGCGCGACCAGGGTAATGGTGATGCCCAACCCTTGATCGGCTCGCAGCCGTGCAACGACCAGATCGGCGATGGTGGCACTGTTGTGCTGTTTGGCCAGTCGCCCCAGCCGCACCAGGAACGGCAGGCCGAAGGCAAAAATGAGCGCCATGCCGATCAGTGTCGGCGGAATCGGAAAGCCCCACTGCACGCCCTGCGAGGCGGCCCCGTAATAGGTCCATGCCGTGCAGTGCACGCCCAGCGACAGCGCGTAGATGGCCGGCCAGACCTTCGACAGCCGATGCCCCTGGCGCTCTCCCCACAGGGCGACGCCAAACAGCAGCACGGTCCACGCGATGCAGGCGAACAGGACGATGGAAGGCGTCAACATCGCTCCAGTGTAGAGAGAACCGCGGCCGACGGGCAGCGGGCCGGTGCTGCACTGCGGGGGTAGGGCGGCGCTAGTCGGCGAGCACGATCAGCGACAGCTGTTCGGCGACCACGGCCACCTCACCGGTGGGGATCACTTCCACCGTCTTGTGCTGGGCCAGCAGCCACTGCCCGGGCCTGCGTGCCTCCAGTGACAGCAGCTGCGAGCGCACCCGCACCTCGGAACCGCTGGGCACCGGCGCCAGGAAGCGGACCTTGTTCAACCCGTAGTTGAGTACGTGGGCGATGCCGGGAAAACCGGCCAGGGCCGCCACATCGTCCTCGACGGTAAGCGAGAGCAGGAGGAAACCATGCGCGATGGTCTGCCCACCCGGCAGGCCGGTCTGGGCGCGGGCCGGATCGGTGTGGATCCAGTTGTGGTCACCGGTGGCGTCGGCGAAAGCATCGATGCGCGACTGCGCGATGCGCGTGTTGGCGCTCAGCCGCTCGCTTGCCGCCCATTGCCGCAGGGCCTGCAGGGCGGCAGGCAGCTCATCCATCGAAACCTCGGAACTCATTGCACGCGCTCCAGCAATGCCAGGATCGCATCACGCGCCTCGGGCTCGGACAACATCGGCGCATGGCCCACCTCCGGCACTTCAACGAGGCGGGCGTTGGGCGAGGTGGCGGCCATCTGCCGCGCGACATCGGCAGGCAGGATGTCCGACAGCGCCCCACGAACGACCAGCACTGGCGCGCGTGCAGTCAGGCCACGCACCGCGCGCCACAGCACCGGGCGCAGCAGCCACAGCACCCACGGACGGGTTGTGCGGATCACCGCCGGGTCGTAGTCCAGTTCCAGCAGGCCATCGCTGCGTTGGCGGAAGGTGCGTACGGCCATCGCCCGCCAATCGTCGGTGGTAAAGCGCGGGAACGCAGCCTTGCCGATGGACTCCACATAGGTCGTGGCCTGTGCCAGGTCCATCGGTGGCACGGGCTTGCCGGCGTACTTGCCGATCCGCGCCAGGGCTTCGCGCGGCACCTTGGGGCCTGCATCGTTCAGCACCGCAGCGGCGATCAGTCCGGGCGCACGCGAAGCGAGGGTAATGGTGACCAGCACCCCCAGCGAGGTGCCGACGAACACCGCCTTGTCGATGTTCTGCGACCGCAGCAGCGCCACCATGTCATCGGCATACGCGCGCGGGTTGTAGCTGGACGGGTCGGGCGCAGGTTCCGAGCCTGCGCGCCCGCGCAGGTCAACGGCGATCACCCGCCAGCCGACGGCGGTCAGCGACTGCGCAATGGCATCGAAGTCGGCGCCATTGCGGGTCAAACCGGGGATGCAGACCACCGTGCCACGGGGCGGTTGCCCCGCGTCCGGGGCATGGTCGCGCGCATGCAGGCGAAGGCCATCGTCACTTTTCCAGTACAGATCATCGTAAGACGGTGTCATGCAGAAGCTTCCTAGAAATCGTAACGGACGCTGAGGCTATATTGGCGCGGCGGCCCATAGAAACCAATCAGCGTGCCGACCGCCGGAATGTTGTAACCGGTGGTGCGGTATTCCTTGTCGGCCAGGTTGGTGCCCTGCAGCGAGAAGGTCCAGGCGTCGTCGAGCTTCCAGATCACACCGGCATTGACCAGCCCGTAGCCGTCCTGGCGGATCACCGGGCTCAGGTCGGTGGTCGGCCACACTTCACTCTGGTAGCTGTAGCTCACCCGCGCGGACAGGTTGCTGCCATTGGCCAGGTCGGTGCGGTATTCCACGTTCAACGCGCCCGAGAAGTCCGGTGCGTTGGTGAATTTCATCTGCTTGGCAACATTGACGCCACGATCCATGTACTCGTCATACTTGGCGTCCAGCCAGGCCAGGTTGCCGGAGATCAGCCAGTGCTGGCTGGGCAGGTACTGGTACTCGATTTCCAGGCCGTTGATGGTGCCGGCGCCGGCATTGGTGAAGTCGCCGAAGAAGGAATCATCGACGCCGTCGCCATTGGTATCGATGCCGGTGAACACCGACAGCTGGATGTCCTTGTACTTGTTGTGGAACGCCGACAGGTTCAGGAACAGGCGCTGGTCGAGGAAGGCCATCTTGCTGCCGATCTCGAAGCTGTCAACGGTCTCGTCATCGAACGGCTCGGCCGAGCGCGGCACCGCCACGGCATTGGCGCGGATGTTGTAGCCGCCGGATTTGAAGCCTCGCGTGGCCAGGCCGTAGACCATGATGTCCGGGGTGATCTGGTAGTCCAGCGACACCTTCGGCGAGACGTTCTTGAAGTTGGTCTTCTTGTCGAAATCCGCCGCCACCGCGATGGGTCTGCTGAAGGTCGCGTCGGCGTAGAAGCGGTTCAACACGACTGCGCGCTTGTCCTCGTCGGTGTAGCGGGCGCCGACGTCCAGCTTCAGCTTGCTGGTCAGGTCGAAGGTCCAATCGGCATACAGCGCGATGCTGTCGGTGAGCACCTTGCCGCGGGTGTCGCCGAACTGCAGGTTGAAGAAGTTGTTGCGGATCTGGCCGCCGGCTTCGCCACTGAACTGGTACAGGCCGACCACGCCGCGCACGCGTCCACCGGAATCGTAGTTCAGCTGCACCTCGTTGCTGACCTGGTCGTCGTGGTAAGTGCCACCCACATCGGCCAGCTTGACCGGCGTGCTGTCGAAATCGATGTTCGCGTCGCTGTCCGATTCGCGCTTGGCCACCACGTACTTCAGTGCAACATCTTCGCTGGGCCGCCAGTTCACCGTGGCCGAGGCGCCCTTGGTCTCCACGTTGTTGAGGTTGCGCATGCCCGAGCGGATGTCGTAGCGGTCATCCATCGGCGGGTAGGCACGCACGAACGGGTTGGGCGCCAGCATCTTCGAGCCGCGCATGCCGGACTGGTCATCGATCCAGTCCAGGGCGAACTGCACGTCGAAATCGTCACCGGCATACGCACCCAGGTTGAAGCGTGCCGCATTGATCTGCTTGTCACTGACCGGCTGGTTGGTAAACGTGTTCTCGCCGAAGCCGTCACGATTCATGCTGGCCACCGCCACGCGCGCGCGCAGACCGCTGTCGGCGCCGCCGATCGGGCCGCCGATCGCCGCCTTGGCGTCGAGCTGGCTGTAGTTGCCCACGGTGATCTGGGCAAAGCCTTCGGTCTGGGTGGGCAGGCCGCGCGAGATGTACTTGATGGCACCGCCGATGGTGTTCTTGCCGTACAGCGTGCCCTGCGGGCCGCGCAGCACCTCGATGCGCGAGACGTCGAACACGTCCAGCAACGCACCCTGCGGGCGGGCGATGTAGACGTCGTCCAGGTAGATGCCCACGCCCGGGTCAGCGCCCCAGGTGGGATCGGACTGGCCGACGCCGCGGATGTAGGCCGTGACCGTGCTGCTGGCGCCGCGCGCCGCATAGATGGTCAGGTTGGGCACCTGTCCATCCAGGTCGCTGATGTCCTGGACATTCATCTTGTCCAAGGCTTCGGAAGTGAAAGCGGTGACGGCAACCGGCACCTCCTGCAGGGTTTCCTCGCGCTTGCGCGCGGTCACCGTGATGCTGTCCAGGTTGGTCGCCGAAGCGGTCCTGCCCGCCGCCGGCGCGCCCTGCGGTGCTTCCTGCGCCAGAACCGGCCCGGTGGCCAACAGCGTGCCGATCATCAGGCTCAAGCAATTCCGTTTCATTCGGTCCTCCCCCAAGGCAGATGGCCCATTGCCACCCATGCTGCCTAGGCTAGCGGCGCCGTGGCACACCGGCGAGTGGACCTAGGTCCAGTCGGCAGCGGTCGCCAGATCCGGATACTGGGCGCGTCCCCACCTGGAAGCGCCGTATGTCGTTACTGATCGTACTTGCAGCGCTGGCCTTCCTCATTCTGGTGGCCTACCGCGGTTACAGCGTGATCCTGTTCGCGCCCATCGCCGCACTGGGCGCTGTGCTGCTGACCGATCCCTCGCTGGTGGCGCCGATGTTCACCGGCTTGTTCATGGACAAGATGGTTGGTTTCCTCAAGCTCTACTTCCCGGTATTCCTGCTGGGCGCAGTGTTCGGCAAGCTGATCGAACTATCTGGCTTCTCCCGCTCCATCGTCGGTGCCGCGATCCGGTTGTTCGGACCGCAGCGGGCAATGCTGTCGATCGTGCTGGTGTCGGGCCTGCTGACCTATGGCGGCGTGTCTTTGTTCGTAGTGGTGTTCGCGGTCTACCCGTTCGCGGCGGAAATGTTCCGCCAGAGCAACATCCCCAAGCGCCTGATTCCGGCCACGCTGGCGGTGGGCGGCTTCAGCTTCACCATGGACGCGCTGCCGGGGACGCCGCAGATCCAGAACATCATTCCAACCACGTTCTTCGGCACCGATACCTGGGCGGCACCCGTGCTGGGCACGCTTGGCGGCATCTTCGTGTTGGCGGTTGGCATGGCCTACCTCGAGTGGCGCCGTCGCGTTGCGGTCCGCAATGGCGAGGGCTACGGCGATCCGGCCACCCTGGTGAACGAACCCACACCATTCGTCGGCACCCATCTGGCACATGCGGGCGTTGCCGTGCTGCCGCTGGTGCTGGTGTTCGTCTCCAACAAGCTGTTTACCCTGGGCATGCCGCACTGGTACGGCAGCGAGCACAGCTTCATACCGTCGATCCTGGGCAGCTCCGCGCCGGTGGTGCAGAACGTGGCGAAGATCACCGCAATCTGGGCGGTGCTGGGTGCGCTGCTGGTGGGCATCCTGTCGGTGCTGGCGCTCGCCTGGCGCCCCGTGGTCACCCAGTTTGCCGAGGGCACCAAGGCGGCGATCGGTGGTGCAGTGCTGGCAGCCATGAACACCGCCTCGGAATATGGCTTCGGCGCGGTCATCGCCGCGTTGCCGGGTTTCATGGTGGTGGCCAACGCGCTGGGCTCCATCAAGGATCCGTTGCTGCACGAAGCGGTGACCGTAACCGGCCTGGCCGGCGTCACCGGCTCGGCATCGGGCGGCATGAGCATCGCCCTCGCGGCAATGTCGGAGACCTTCATCGCCAACGCGCAGGCCGCCGGTATTCCGATGGAGGTGCTGCATCGCGTTGCCGCGATGGCCTCCGGTGGCATGGACAGCCTGCCGCACAACGGTGCCGTCATCACCCTGCTGATGGTGACCGGGCTGACCCATCGCCAAGCCTACAAGGACATTTTCGCAGTAACCATCATCAAGACCCTCGCGGTGTTCGTGGTGATCGGCATCTACTACGCCACCGGCTGGGTTTGACAGCGGCGTCGCAGCACCCTCTGGAAGGTCGGTCCACGAGGATTTCCGGTACCACTTCATCCACGACTCACGCATGAGGATCTGGTCATGAAATCTGGAATCGATTCAATCAAGGCGCTGATGCTGCTGCTGTGCACCTGGCTGGCCACGACAAGTACCGCATCTGCGGCAGACCCACTCGGGCATTGGGATGTCGGCCTGTACGGCAATCTGTTCGGCGCCCGCGAGTACCAAGTATGGGTGCCGGCCGGCTACGACGAAACGAAGCCACTGCCCCTGCTGCTGGTACTGCACGGCTGCGTGACCGGGCCGAACCTGATGGGCGAGGCCTCCGGCTTCAATGAGGTGGCGGATACCGAAGGCTTCATCGTGGTCTACCCGCGGCAGAACGTAACCTCCAATCCGGCACGCTGCTGGAACTGGCAGTTGCCGATCAACCAGGCGCGCGGCAGTGGCGAGGCCTCGATCCTGGCCGGCATCGTGGACAAGGTGAAGGCGGGCTACAGCATCGATCCGCATCGGGTCTACGTCACCGGTATTTCCGCTGGCGGGGCGATGACCTCGATCATGCTGGCCTGTTATTCGGATGTGTTCGCTGCGGGCGCGATCCACTCCGGTGGCATGTACAAGGGCGCGACCACGATTTCCGGCAGCGCCTACGCGCTGTTGGCCGGCAGCATCTACTCGCCGGACAGCAACGGGCGGCTGGCCTGGCAGTGCTCGGGCTCGCCGTCGCCGCGACCGATCCCGGTGCTGGTGTTCCATGGCACCGCCGACGCCACGGTGAACCCGGTGAACGGGCAGCAGGCCGTGCGCCAGTTCCTGCAGACCAATGACCTGGCCGACGATGGCCTGGACAACGACTCGGTGAAGTATGTACCGACCAACACCTTCCACGGCCAGGTGCCGGGTGGGCGCGCCTACACGGTCGACACCTACACCTATGGCGGCAGGACGCTGGCCCAGCATTACGTGGTGCAGGGGATGGGGCATGCCTGGAGCGGCAGCCAGTCCGGACTGCCGTTCACCGATCCCAAGGGGCCGGATGCCACGCTGATCACCTGGCTGTTCCTGAAGGATCAGCAGCGCTGAGTGTGGGGCGCAGGAGCAGGGGAGGCGGCGCCAGTGCGGGAGTGGAGGGCTCCCGCACTGGCGTGCGGCCTTTGCCTGATGAAGTCGGGCGCGTTTGACAGCATGCGCCCCGTCCCGCTCAGCCCTGTGCCAGAAGCTCCTCGCGGATGATCTGTGCACCTGCGCTGAGCGCGCGCAGCTTGCCCCGTGCCACATCACGCGACAGCGGCGCCATGCCGCAGTTGGTGCTGGGGTAGAGCTTGTCGGCATCCACGAACTGCAGCGCCTTGCGCAGGGTGTTGGCCACGTCTTCCGGCGTCTCCACCGTGCTGGAAGCCACATCAATGGCGCCCACCATCACCTTCTTGCCACGCACCAGTTCGATCAGGTCAATCGGCACGTGGGAGTTGTGGCACTCCAGCGAAATGATGTCGATGCTGGAGGTCTGCAGCTTCGGGAACGATTCTTCATACTGGCGCCATTCCGAACCGAGCGTCTGCTTCCAGTCGGTGTTGGCCTTGATGCCATAGCCATAGCAGATGTGCACCGCCGTCTCACACTTCAGTCCTTCGACCGCTCGCTCCAGGGCGGCTACACCCCAGTCGTTCACTTCGTCGAAGAACACATTGAAGGCAGGCTCGTCGAACTGGATGATGTCCACGCCAGCCGCCTCCAGCTCCTTCGCTTCCTCGTTGAGGATCTTCGCAAACTCCCAAGCCAGCTTCTCGCGGCTCTTGTAGTGCGCGTCATACAGGGTGTCGATCATGGTCATCGGGCCTGGTAGTGCCCATTTGATCGGCTGCGTGGTCTGCCTGCGCAGGAACTTCGCATCTTCCACAAACACCGGCTTCGGGCGGCTGACCGCGCTCACCACGGTGGGCACGCTGGCGTCGTAGCGGTTGCGGATGCGGACGGTTTCACGCTTCTCGAAATCGACGCCGTTGAGGTGTTCGATGAAGGTGGTGACGAAATGCTGCCGCGTCTGTTCGCCGTCACTGACAATGTCGATGCCGGCGTGCTGCTGTTCCTGCAGGGACAGGCGCAGGGCGTCCTGCTTGCCTTCATTCAGCGCTTCATCCTGCAGCTTCCAGGGCGACCAGAGCTTCTCGGGCTCCGCCAGCCAGGAGGGCTTGGGCAGGCTGCCGGCGGTGGAGGTGGGGAGCAGTTTCTTCGTCGACATTGCGTCTTGTGTCCTGGGGGGCGAATGGAAAATCGATGGATCAGCGGGCGGCCCACTGCTCAAGCACGGCGCGGTGCGGCTTGATGAAGTGCTCTTCAGTGAACTTCCCCTGCTTGACCGCGAGCTGGCTGCGCTCCTCGCGGTCGTAGACGATGCGGGTGGAGGAGTAGTCCTGATGCTTCAGGCTGGGCTGGTAGACCTTGCCAGCCACGGAATTGGCGTTGTAGATCTCGGGGCGGTAGATCTTCTGGAAGGCCTCCATCGTGCTGATGGTGCCGATCAGTTCCAGGTTCGAGTAATCGCCCAGCAGGTCGCCCTGGAAGTAGATCGCCAGCGGCGCGACGCTGCCCGGCGGCATGAAGTAGCGCACCTTCAGCCCCATCTTGTCGAAGTACTGGTCGGTGGGGGAGAACTCGCCTTGCCGGTACTCCACGCCCAGGATGGGATGGTGGTTCTCGGTGCGGTGGTAGGTCTTGCTGCTGGAGACGCTGATGCAGATGACAGGCGCCTTGCTGAAGTTCGCACGGTAGGCGTCCGACTCCAGGAAGTGCTGGAACAGCTTGCCGTGCAGATCGCCAAAGCCGTCGGGAATGCCGAAGGTGGCCTTGCCCTCGTTGCTGGCGGGCAGTACCACGCTGAAATCGTAGTCGCGGACATAGGAAGAGAAATTGTTGCCGACAATGCCTTCGGTGCGCGCACCGGTGAGGGTATCGACGATGGTCGGCCGCAGCACCTCGATCAACGGGAACGTATCGCTGCCGTCGCTGCCATCGATGTGCATCTCCACGGAGATGATGTCCAGCTCGACGACATAGCGGTCCGCGCTCGGGTTGTCCCAGTGCGCGAGGTCATTGAAGCGGTTGTTGATCATGCCGAGCGTGTTGCGCAGGTTTTCCTGGCGGGATTCGCCGCGGGCCAGGTTGGCGAAGTTGGTGGTGATGCGCGTGCCGTCAGCGGGCTGGTAATCCTCGTTGAAAGGAATACGGCTGATGCTGAAGGTGAAGTTGCTGGTCGTCATGGGCGGCGTTCCGGTTTGCGGGGTGACATCCGAATGCAGGTCGATGGCAGTCGGCATTCAGAGAGCGGCAGCAGCCACAAGAGCAACAGGGGCTGCGCGATGGGAGAGGGCAAGCAACGGCATGGCCCGCTGTACCGCCAGGCGCGCCCGCTGGATCAGCGCTTCGTCGTGTACGCGGCCGTCGGCGAAATCGCGGTCGGTCGCGTAGACGCCCAAGGGCAGGGTGCGGGCCTGGAAGAAGCTGAAGAGCGGTCGCAGCTGGTGGTCGATCATCAGCGCGTGGCGCTCGCTGCCGCCGGTGGCGGCCAGCAGGATGGGGGTGTCGACCAGCGCGTCCTGGTCGATGAAGTCGAAGAAGTGCTTGAACAGGCCGGTGTACGAGCCGCGGTAGACCGGCGTGGCCACCACCAGTACATCGGCCTGCTCGACAGCGGCCAACTGCCGCTCCACGGTCTCGGGCAACTGCGAGCGCCAGAGCGCACCGGCCAACTGCGGCGCCAGTTCACCCAGTTCAATCAGGTGCTGATCGCAGGGGACGCCTTCGCCGATCAGGTCCAGCAGGTGCTCGGCCAGGGTCGCGGCCCTTGAGGGGCGCTGCAGCCCGCCGGAAACGGCGACGATACGGAGGGGGCGGGTCATCTCTTCGCTTTCAGCAGGGGAGGGGCTCCATCGGGATGATCTGCAGGGGCGCAGTCCTGCAGGCCGGCTGGGTGACCGGGCCGGCAGGTAACCGAAGGCATGAGCCGATGCTAGCCAGCCCTTCCCATGACGTAAAATGGTATTACTTCACCAATCCATGAGTGAGATTCATCGTCATGTTGGAGCGGATACATCTCAGCATCGTGCAGCAGGTCGAACAGCAGGGG
>NZ_QAIJ01000345.1:0-2780 GCF_003060985.1 Stenotrophomonas sp. HMWF023 | reverse complement strand
AGGCGCGGACGGGATTCGATGACGATGTCCTCGCCCAGATCACCCTCGATCCGGCTGGCCATCTCGCGACCCAGTTCCTGGTGGCTCATTTCACGGCCACGGAAACGGATGTTGACCTTGATCTTGTCGCCCTCTTCAAGGAAACCGCGCATCTTGCGCAGCTTGATCTGGTAGTCGCCCTCGTCCGTGACCGGACGGAACTTCACTTCCTTGATCTCGACCTGCTTGGTCTTCTTCTTGGCCTCGCTGGCCTTCTTCTGGGCTTCGAACTTGAACTTGCCGAAGTCCATGATCTTGCACACCGGCGGGTCTGCCTGCGGCTGGATCTCGACCAGGTCCAGGCCTTCATCTTCGGCCATGGACAACGCTTCGTCTCGCGTCAACACGCCGATCATTTCTCCGTCACTGCCGATCACGCGGACGCGCGGCACACGGATTTCCTGATTCTTGCGGTTCTGTTTGTTGTCAGGGGTACTGATATTGCGATCTCCCAAGGGTGTCGAACCCGGCCCGGGCGCCAATGCGCACGGGCCGGACCTTTGTTTACGCGCCCTCGGCCTGGAGCCGCTCGGTGAAAGCCTGGAGGCTCATGCTGCCGAGATCTTCGCCAGAACGCGTACGCACCGCCACAGCGCCGTTTTCCTTCTCGCGGTCACCAATGACCAGCAGGTACGGCACGCGCTGCAGCGTGTGCTCGCGAATCTTATAGCCGATCTTCTCGTTACGCAAATCGGCGCTGACGCGGAAGCCTTGATCCGCAAGGCTTTTGGTCACGGCAGAGACGTATTCAGCCTGCGCATCGGTGATATTGGCCACCACCACCTGGGTCGGCGCCAGCCAGGCCGGGAACTGGCCGGCATGGTGCTCGATCAGGATGCCCAAGAAACGCTCCATCGAGCCGACGATGGCCCGGTGCAGCATCACTGGATGCTTCTTCTGGCTGTTTTCGTCCACGTATTCAGCGCCCAGACGGCCAGGCATCATGAAATCGACCTGCATGGTGCCCAGCTGCCAGGTGCGGCCGATGGCATCCTTCAGGTGGTACTCGATCTTCGGGCCGTAGAAGGCGCCCTCGCCCGGCAGCTCCTGCCACTCCACCCCGCAGCTGGACAGTGCCGAGCGCAGCGCGCCCTCCGCCTTGTCCCAGGTGGCGTCATCGCCCAGGCGCGATTCGGGGCGCAGCGCGATCTTGACCTGGATCTCCTCGAAGCCGAAGTGCTGGTACACCGCCAGCGCCTGCTGGTGGAACGCGGTCACTTCCGCCTCGACCTGGTCTTCGGTGCAGAACACGTGACCGTCGTCCTGGGTGAAGCCACGCACGCGCAGGATGCCGTGCAGCGCGCCGGAAGGCTCGTTGCGGTGGCAGGCGCCAAACTCACCGTAGCGGATCGGCAGATCGCGGTAGCTGTGCAGCCCTTGGTTGAACACCTGCACGTGGCCCGGGCAGTTCATCGGCTTCAGCGCGTAGGTACGCTTCTCCGACTCGGTGAAGAACATCGCGTCCTGGTAGTTGTCCCAGTGGCCCGACTTCTGCCACAGCGACACGTCCAGGATCTGCGGGCAGCGCACTTCGCCGTAGCCGGTGCTGCGATAGACCTTGCGCATGTACTGCTCGACCACCTGCCACAGCGCCCAGCCCTTCGGGTGCCAGAACACCAGGCCCGGGGCCTCTTCCTGCAGGTGGAACAGGTCCTGCTGCTTGCCGATGCGACGGTGGTCGCGCATCTCCGCTTCTTCGATGCGCTTGATGTACGCATCAAGCTGCTTCTTGTCGGCCCAGGCGGTGCCGTAGACGCGCTGCAGCTGCTCGTTCTGCGCGTCGCCGCGCCAGTAGGCGCCGGAAATGCGGGTCAGCTTGAAGGCCTTCAGGAAGCGCGTGTTCGGCACGTGCGGACCGCGGCACATGTCCACGTATTCCTGGTGGTAGTACATGCCCATCGCCTGGATGTCGTCGGACATGTCTTCGATCAGGCGCAGCTTGTAGTCCTCGCCACGGGCCTTGAAGATCTCGATGACTTCCGCGCGCGGCGTCACTTTCTTGATGACGTCGTAATCCTGCGCGATCAGCTCGCCCATGCGCTTTTCGATCGCCGCCATGTCTTCGGGGGTGAACGGGCGCTCGGAATAGATGTCGTAATAGAAGCCCTCGGCGATCACCGGGCCGATGACCATCTTCACGTCCGGATAGAGCTGCTTGACCGCGTGGCCGACCAGGTGGGCGCTGGAGTGGCGGATGATTTCCACGCCCTCCTCGTCCTTGGCGGTGATGATGCGCAGGGAGGCATCGTGGTCGATGACGTCACTGGCATCGACCAGCACGCCATCCACCGAACCGGCGATGGTGGCCTTGGCCAGGCCAGCGCCGATCGACTGGGCGACGTCCATGACGCTGACGGGATGTTCGAATTCGCGGCGGCTGCCGTCGGGAAGGGTAATCGTGATCATTGCAATGGCTTCATGCGGGGCCCGCCGGGCGGGCTGGAAAGCGCTCCCGGGCCAACGCCCGGGCAATAAAAAAGCGCCACGAGGGCGCCTGGAATGCAGGGCCTTCGGGGCAGGTCAACAGTGGGCGGTGGTAGTGCTCATGTCGCACGCTCGGCCGGCGCAGTGCGCGGGCCACCTTGGTTTCCAGGATGTGGTTGCCCACGATCTTAAACCAGTGGCCGACAAAGCCCAAGCGGCGCCTGAATGGCGCTCGCTGGCGGCGTGAAAACGCAATGATTACCATGTGCGCGCAGCCAGCCTCCGTGCCGGCATGCCCGCTTCCCCCAGGACCCTGC
>NZ_QAIJ01000344.1:3315-8766 GCF_003060985.1 Stenotrophomonas sp. HMWF023 | reverse complement strand
ACAACCGCTCTTGCCTTCCGTCCCGTCATCGGGAACTCCGGAAGGGAGGGGCAGCGTGGGCGCGCGGGGGTGTCCGCCGCATGGATGCGGCGGCCAAGCCCCCAGGGATGGGTTTACGGCGTCCCCCGCGTGACCACGCTGCTCCGACCAAGCCGAAAGAACACAGAGCCGACACGCTTCGGCTTTGCGCTTTGCGCTCTGGCTTGTAGAAAGCGTCCGCCGGCCGCCGGCCGGCCAACATCCCCCGCTGCGCTGCGGCGCGACCTGCGGCCGACCGATCTGGGATAATGCGCGTTCTTGTTTCCTCTGCTGCCGGACCCGGTCATGACCCAGAAGACGCTGCTCAACGATACCCACCGCGCCCTTGGCGCCAAGATGGTCGATTTCGGGGGTTGGGACATGCCCATCCACTACGGCTCGCAGCTGGACGAGCACCACCTGGTGCGTCGTGAGTCGGGCGTGTTCGACGTCAGCCACATGACCGTGGTCGACCTGCGCGGCGACCAGGTCAAGCCGTTCCTGCGCCGCCTGCTGGCCAACTCGGTCGACAAGCTCAAGGCCACCGGCAAGGCGTTGTACTCGTGCATGCTGAATCCGCAGGGCGGCGTCATCGACGACCTGATCGTCTATTACCTGGGCGAGGACTTCTTCCGCATGGTGGTCAATGCCTCCACCCGCGAGAAGGATCTGGCGTGGCTGCGCGAGCAGGCTGCGCCGTTCAACGTCTCGGTCGAGCAGCGTCCGGACCTGGCGATCCTCGCCGTGCAGGGTCCGCAGGCGCGCGACATCGTCATCGGCCTGGCCCGCGACGCCGACCGCGAGTCGCTGGGCAAGCTCGGCCGCTTCGCCGCGCTGCAGGTGCAGTCCGACGACGGCGTTGAACTGTTCGTCGCCCGCACCGGCTACACCGGCGAAGACGGTTTCGAGATCCTGCTGCCGCAGGATGCCGTGGTCGCGTTCTGGAACCGCCTGCTTGCTGCTGGCGTGAAGCCGGCCGGCCTCGGCGCGCGCGATACCCTGCGCCTGGAAGCGGGCATGAATCTGTACGGCCAGGACATGGACGAAGCGATCAGCCCGTACGAAGCGGCGCTGGCCTGGACGGTGTCGCTGGACGAAGGTCGCGACTTCATCGGCCGCGACGTGCTGGAGGCGCAGAAGGCGGCCGGCAACGCACGTCAGATGATCGGCCTGGTGATGGATGAGAAGGGCGTGCTGCGCCACGGCCAGGCGGTCACCACTGCCGGCGGCCAGGGCGAGATCCTGTCCGGCACCTTCTCGCCGAGCCTGGCCAAGGGCATCGCATTCGCGCGCGTGCCGGCCGGTGAACTCGGTCAGGTCACCGTCGACATCCGCGGCCGTCAGGTGCCGGTGCGGGTGGTCAAGTTCCCGTTCGTGCGCGAAGGCCAGGCCCAGCCAGGCGTGCTGACCGACGCGTGATCCAAACGTGCCGGTCGTCACTGCCAGCAGTGGCGGCCGGTTGGTTACACTAGCCCCGTTTTTTCCACCCCCTGCATATCTCTGGAGCAGTCCCATGAGCGAGATCCCCGGCGACCTCAAGTTCCTCAAGTCCCATGAGTGGGCCCGTGTCGAAGGCAATGGCCGCGTGACCGTCGGTATTTCCGACCACGCCCAGGGCCTGCTGGGTGACCTGGTCTACGTCGAGCTGCCGGAAGTCGGCACGACCGCCAAGGCCAACGAGCAGATCGCGGTCGTCGAGTCGGTGAAGGCCGCCTCCGACGTCTACAGCCCGATCAGCGGCACCATCGTCGAGGTCAACTCGGTGCTGGCCGACAAGCCGGAAACCATCAACGAAGATGCCTACGGCGACGGCTGGATGTTCGTGGTCGAAGTGTCCAACAGCGAAGAGCTCAACGAGCTGCTGGACCCGGACGCGTACGCCGAAGGCCTGGAAGACGAAGAGCACTGAGTCGTCGTTTCCCCGGTACGAAAACGGCCACCCTCGGGTGGCCGTTTTCGTTTTGGAGGACGCGTCGAACTTATGCCGACCGGTTCGCCGCATGCCATCGCCATGGCATCAGCCGGTGTTGAGCGCGGCCAAAAGGCGTGCGCAGTTTTGCGCAAATCCGCGTTTCCACCCCCGCGGCGGCGCGCCCGGATGTGAAAAGTTTTTGGCCTTGTTGCAGGTCCGTTGTGCTGGCGTTGGCGAGTGCATCGCCGCGCACGACCACATCGTCGTGTGGCGTTCCACTTCAGGCCTCTACATGACGCAGAGTGCTTGTTTCAAGTGTTTTTTCTTCGCTGTTCGTGCGCAGTCGATGGCAGCGACGATGCGCGATGCCGTGTTTGACGGCGCTCGCGGAGGAACATCGGCAGGCGCGGGAAGGGCTCCCGGGACGCGGCGGATGTGAAAATTTTTCGCGGGGGTTGTTGACAGTAAAAAAAACCGTGATTAGGTTTCGCCTCAGCAGACCTTGCCTGCCAAACCGAGTGCGCAGAATCAATCGTCCGATGCGAAGCAGCCCCTCGAAGACCACCGCGATCCTCAAGACGGTGGACATGGCCCCGCTTCCCCCGGAGAAATGCAAGGCGACCCCTGTTCCGATGCCTGCTCCGCCGATCGTGGCGGGCATCACCGCATCCGTAACGGCGCGCCTGACGCGCCGGCGGTCCCCGCACGCAGCATGGGCGGGTTTGATCCACCTGGGCGTTTCAACTCCCTATCACTGACGAGGAGCCATCACCATGGCAACCAAGAAAGCTGCGAAGAAAAAGCCCGCCGCCAAGAAAGCGGTAAAGAAGGTCGCCAAGAAGGCCGCTGCCAAGAAGGCAGTGAAGAAGGTCGCGAAGAAGGCGACCGCCAAGAAGGCAGTGAAGAAGGCTGCCAAGAAGGTCGCCAAGAAGGCTACGGCGAAGAAGACAGTGAAGAAGGCTGCGAAGAAGGTAGCCAAGAAGTCCACTGCCAAGAAGGCCGTAAAGAAGACCGCGAAGAAGGCCGTCAAGAAGGTAGCCAAGAAGGCCACCAAGAAGACTGCCAAGAAAGCCGTAAAGAAGACCGCCAAGAAAGCTACTGCCCGCAAGCCGGCCAAGAAGGTCGCCAAGAAGGCAGTGAAGAAGGCGGTAAAGAAGACCGCCAAGAAGGCGGTGAAGAAGACTGCGAAGAAGGCCACCAAGAAGGCTGCCCCGAAGAAGGCTGCCAAGAAGGTTGCCAAGCGCAAGCCGGCCGCCCGCAAGAAGAAGGCCGCCCCGGTGGCCCTTCCGGCAACTCCGGCACCGCTGATCTAAGCACTTCCCGATAGCCGTACCCTGAGACCCCTTCCCCGACTGCCCAGCGGGGAGGGGGTTTTTTTATGGGCATCAGCTTTGGCTAGCTGCGATGGCCAGCGGCTTCACAGGGAAACCGCTCGACCAGGAAATCCACGAAGCTGCGCAGCCGGGTCGAGTGATAACGATCGTGCGGATAGACCACGTGCATGGGCCGACCGCGCTGGCCATGTTCCGGCAACAACGGGACCAGGCCACCCGCATCGATGTCCGCTGCCAGCAGCAGGCTCGACTGCAGGATGATGCCCAGGCCCTGCAGCGCGGCCAGCCGCAACGCTTCGCCGTTGTTGATCTGCAGGCGTCCCGAGGGCGGCTGCACCGCCGACGTTGCCTCGTTGCCCAGCCAGTGCGACAGCGCAGCCGGGTCCAGTGACAGGCACTGATGCTGTTGCAGCGCATGCACGCTGTGCGGCGTGCCATGCCGAGCGAGATAGGCCGGTGATGCACACAAGGTCAGCCGGTAGGGGCTGAGCGGACGCGCTACCAGATGTGTGGTGTCGGCAAGCGTACCGATGCGGATGGCCGCCTCGAACCCCTCATCGGCCAGTTCGACCACGCGATCGGTCAGGACCAATTCCACACTGACCTCGGGGTAGCGGTCCATGTAGGTCGACAGTGCCGGCACCAGCGCATGCGTGCCGAAGATCACCGGTGCACTGATCCGCAGCTTGCCCGCCGGTGCCAGATGATGATGTTGTGCCTGCGCATCTGTTTCCTCCACCAGGCGCAGGATCTCCTTGCAGCGGCCGTAGTAGGCCTCACCGAAAGCGGTCATGTGCTGCCGTCGCGTGGTGCGGCTCAACAGCTGCATGCCCAGCCGTTCCTCCAGGGCGCGCAGGTGCTTGCCGGCCATCGTCGCGGAGATGTCCAGTGCCGATGCCGCGGCACTCAGGCTGCCCTTTTCCACGGCCAGCACATAGACCTGCATGCTCTCCAACAGGTTCATCTGACACCCCGGGTTCTGAATGTTGAAACCTCGCTGGAGTTTATCAATCGAGGGTATTCAAAGAGCATGTCCGCACGGCCAGATGGGCCGGCAGAGCCTGGCAGGGCAGCACATGAAACTGGATCTTGAAGGACGTACCGCGCTGGTCACCGGCGCAGGCAGCGGCATCGGCGCAGGAATTGCGCGGGTGTTGGCGACGCTGGGTGTGCGCGTGGCGATCACCGCGCGGCGGCAGGCGCCGTTGCGGTCGGTGGCGGCCGCGATCGAGGCGGCGGGTGGGCCGGTACCGGTCGTGTTGATGGGCGATCTGACCGACGCCGACGATGTGCAGCGCATCGCCAGCGCGTCGCTGGAGGCGCTGCAGCGCGTGGATATCCTGGTCAATGCGGCCGGAGGTGCACGGCTGGCCGGAGTGGCTGCAGCAGATGAGGTGTGGGACGAGGCGATGGCGCTGAACTTCTCGGCGGCACGACGGCTGACGCAGGCGTTGCTGCCGTCGATGCGGGCCAATGGCTGGGGGCGTGTCATCAACCTCAGCGGCTCGATGGAGCCGCGCGCGGTGAATGCCGCGAGCCCGGCGAAGGCGGCGCTGCATCTGTGGAGCAAGGGGCTGTCCTGCGACGTGGCGGGCGAGGGCATCACCGTCAACTCGATTGCACCGGGGCGTATCAACAGCGCGCAGATCCTGGATCGGCTGCATCCCACCGAAGAGAGCCGACGTGAGTTCATCGCCCGCAACATCCCGATGGGGCGTTTCGGCGAACCGGAGGAGGTAGCGCACCTGGTCGCGTTCCTGGCTTCCCCGTTGGCGGGGTACATCACCGGCGCGGTGATTCCGGTGGATGGGGGAATGCACTACTTCGCGCACTAGCGCTGCGGAACGGCAGAGCCGAGCCATGCTCGGCTGCTTGAATCAGCCGAGCATGGGCTCGGCTCTACAACAACAAAAAAAGGGCGACCCGAGGGCCGCCCTTCTGCTTACGGGCGAGCTCGCCAGCTCAGCGCGGCGAGGCCACCGCGCGGTTGCCCGAGGCGCCCTTGCCCTTGCGCTTGTCCTGCTGTGCCGGGGCGGCGCCCTCGGCCATCAGGTTGTCGCTGCCGAAGTCGGTGTCCACGTCCAGCCAACGCTGCGACGGCAGGCCGAGGGCGGCGTCGAGCACGGTCGGCAGCAGGCCGCTGGGCAGGCCGCTTTCACCGTTCCACATGATGGCGATGCCGAGGTC
>NZ_QAIJ01000344.1:3235-3305 GCF_003060985.1 Stenotrophomonas sp. HMWF023 | reverse complement strand
ACTACGCCGGTCACGATGTCGTGTTCCATGCCGGCGCCGTGCAGGGTTACCGCGGTCTGGTGGCATTGGT
>NZ_QAIJ01000344.1:0-3225 GCF_003060985.1 Stenotrophomonas sp. HMWF023 | reverse complement strand
GCGCTCGGGCACCAATGCCACCAGACCGCGGTAACCCTGCACGGCGCCGGCATGGAACACGACATCGTGACCGGCGTAGTCGAAGGTGCGCCAGCCCAGCGCGTAGCCGGCCGAGTGCAGGCGTTCGCGGCGCCAGCCCGAGCGCATCTCGCCGGGCGTGTTGATCAGGCTGGAGTGCAGGGTCGCCAGCAGCGGCGCCGGCAGCACGTCCGGACGGTGGCCGGTATGGGCCAGCAGCCACTGCGCCATGTCACTGGCACTGGCGTTGACGCCGGCAGCCGGGGCAACGCGGTAATAGGTCGGCTTCGGCGTCAGCGACACCCAGCCGTTGCGGCTGCGCACGTGCGGGCGCGCCCAGCGCGAGCTGGCCTGGATGCCGGCCAGGCCGAGGCTGGCATCGTTCATGCCCAGCGGCTTGAAGATGCGGCGTTCGACCGACTGCTCGTAGAAGCTGCCGGAGGCGGCATACACGACGTCGCCGATCAGGCTGAAGGCCACGTTCTGGTAGGCGTAGCAGTCGCCCGGCAGGCACTTCAGGCCGGTGTTGGCCAGCTTCTGGGTCAGCGCGTAGTACTCGGCATTGCCTTCGATGTCGCGGTCGTAGGCGTTGTACGGCAGGCCGACGCGGTGGCTGAGTACATCGGCTACGGTCAGGCGGTCGGTGGCCTCCGGCGAGTTCAGGCGGAAGCCCGGCACATAGTCGGTGACCTTGCTGTCCCAACGCAGGGTGCCATCGTTGACCAGCAGGCCGGCCATGGTGCCGGCGAAGGCCTTGGACAGCGACGCCAGGCGGAACACGGTGTGGGCGTCGACCGGCAACGGGTTGTTGACGTCGGTGACGCCGTAGCCGCGCGCGCTGAGCACGCGGCCGCCCTGCACGATGGCCACCGCCATGCCCGGCACGCGCTCGCCATAGGTGAGCTGCTGCGCCATCGATTCGATGTTGGCGACGTTGAAGCCAGCGGCCGGCAACTGCACCTGCGGCACCAGGCCGGTGCGGTAGGCCGCCGGCTGGGTGTGGGCAATGGCGCCACCGGCAGCGGTCTCGATGTTGGTCGGCATCGGCGGCAAGGCCGGCGGGGTCTGCGCGGTGGTGGACAAGGCAAGGGGCATCAACATGCCCAGCAAACCGGTGGCCGCCGAACGGATCGGACGACGCAGGCTGTTCTTTTTCATCGGTTGGAACCCGTGCGCGACTGCTGGGGATGATTCTAGCGCCGCTTTTCGCCTGTGCACAAACAAAGCGAAGATGAATGCGCATCTTGTTGAAAAAGTTGGATTTTTGACGCCGTAAAAGCGGGCATCAGAAGGTGTCATGCGTGCGATGCCGTGACACTTCGTTGCAGCCATCGGTGCAGCCTGCGCTGGCGATGTTGCAGTGCATTGGATAACGTACGCGCTTCACTGCCCCCGGAGCCTGCCATGCCGCTGTCCAACCGCCGTTTGCTGGCGAGGGGAGCCGCGTGAGCGCGGCCGGGACAGGCGGCCCGCTGAAGAAGCTGGTCGCAGCGCTGCGCGAGTCGCCGGCGCTCTGGTGGTCGTTCCTGTACTTCTTCTGCCTGCTCAGCGGTTACTACGTGCTGCGCCCGGTACGCGAGGCGATGGCCGCCTCGGCCGACCTGGAGACGGTGTTCCCACCGGTGCTGATCGCCTGGTTCGCCAGCCACGGCATCGCGCTGAAGGACTTCGTCCTGCAGTTCCTGTTCTCCTGCGTGTTCGTGATCATGCTGGTGCTGCAGCCGGTCTATGGCTGGCTGGTCAGCCGCTTCCCGCGGCGGGTGTTCCTGCCGGCGGTGTATGGCTTCTTCATCGCCACCCTGCTGGGCTTCTATGCGCTGTTCGACAGCGGCATGCCAGGGCGTGGCATGGCTTTCTTCTTCTGGATCACCGTGTTCAACCTGTTTGCGGTGGCGGTGTTCTGGAGCTTCATGGCCGACGTGTTCTCCAATGCGCAGGCGCGGGCGTACTACGGCTATATCGGTGCGGCCGGCACGGTCGGCGCCTTCCTCGGCCCAATCATCACCAGTGCGCTGGTGCAGCGGGTGGGCATCGCCAACCTGATGCTGGTGTCGGCCGGCTTCCTGGCCGTCTGCCTGCTATGCATCTGGCGCCTGCGGCATTGGGCCGTGCTGCGCGAGCGCGAACAGGAACTGGTATCGGGCGAGAAGCCGATGGGCGGCAGCGTGCTGGACGGTCTGAAGCTGATCGTGCGCGAGCCCCTGCTGCGCTGGCTGGCGATCATGGTGGTGTTCGGCGTGGGCGTCGGTACCTTGCTGTACAACCAGCAGGCCGCCATCGTGCGTGCCTCGTTCACCGATGCGGCTGCCAGTACCGCGTTCTTCTCGCGTATCGACCTGGCGGTGAACGCGCTGGCACTGTTGATGCAGCTCGGGCTGACCCGTTGGCTGCTGTCGCGCCACGGTATCGCCCCGGCGTTGCTGATTCCCGGCTTTGCGATCCTGATCGGCTTCTCTGTGCTGGCCGCTTCACCGATGCCGTTGATGGTGGCGGTGGTGCAGGTGATGACCCGCGCCAGCGAATTCGCCCTGGCCAAGCCGGCCCGCGAAACCGTCTACACCCGCGTAGACCGCCAGTGGCGCTACAAGGCCGGCGCGGCGATCGACACGGTGGTCTACCGTGGCGCGGACCTGAGCTTCGCCTGGCTGCACAAGGGGCTGTCGCTGTTCGGCTCGCACGTGGTGTTCATCGGTGGCGTCGCCGTAGCCGGGTTGATGACGCTGGCGGCGTTTGGCGTGCTGCGCGAAGAGAAGAAGCTGCCGCGCGACCGTTGAGGTCGCGACCCCCATTTCGAGGAGAGAATAGATGTCGTTGCTCGCGCTGTTGCTGACCGTGCTGGTTGCCGTGCTGCACCTGTATTTCCTGGTGCTGGAGATGTTCCTGTGGACCCGCCCGCTGGGCCTGAAGACGTTTCGCAATACGCCGGAGAAGGCAGAGACCACGCGCGTGCTGGCGGCCAACCAGGGCTTGTACAACGGCTTCCTGGCGGCAGGCATCGTGGTGGGGCTGGTGCTGGCGCAGCCGGTGCTGGTGACGTTCTCGCTGGCGTGCGTGGTGGTGGCGGGCTGCTATGGCGCGTACAGCGTGAGCCGGCGCATTTTCATGATCCAGGCGGTGCCGGCGATTCTGGCGTTGATCCTTCGCGCGGTGGTGTGAGTTTCCAGCCAACGGCTGAGCCCCTCGTGGTTGGCCGCTTAGATCAGAAGC
>NZ_QAIJ01000082.1:5514-6310 GCF_003060985.1 Stenotrophomonas sp. HMWF023 | reverse complement strand
GGTCTATACCCCGACCACCGCACCGAAGCGGGTGGCCGTGGTCGGCGCAGGGCCGGCCGGCCTGGCCTGCGCCACGGTCGCTGCCGAACGCGGCCACCAGGTCACCCTGTTCGACGCCAGCGAGGAGATCGGTGGCCAGTTCAACGTGGCCAAGCGCATTCCCGGCAAGGAAGAGTTCCACGAAACCCTGCGCTACTTCCGCCACAAGCTGGCCGAGACCGGCGTGCAGCTGCGCCTGGGCACCCGTGCCGACGCGGCCAGCCTGGCCGGTTTCGACGAGGTCGTGCTGGCCACCGGCATCGTGCCGCGCAAGGTCGACTTCCCCGGTGCCGACCACGCCAAGGTGGTGAACTATCTGGACGTGCTGCTGGGCCGGGTCGAAGTCGGTGCCAGCGCCGCCATCATCGGCGCCGGCGGCATCGGCTTCGATGTCGGCGAGTTCCTTGCCCATGACGGCCCTTCCCCATCGCTGGACCCGCAGCGCTGGATGGCCGAATGGGGCGTGGATGCCACCTTCGAGGCCCGCGGCGCACTGGCCCGGCCCGCCGTGGAGGCGTCGCCGCGCAGGCTGTGGCTGCTGCAGCGCAGCGCCGGCAAGCCCGGTGCGCGCCTGGGCAAGACCACCGGCTGGATCCACCGCGCCACGCTGAAAGCCAAGGGCGTGCGCATGCTGGGCGGTGTCGAGTACCTGGGCGTGGACGATGCGGGCCTGCGCATCCGCGTCGATGGCAGCGAACAACTGCTGCCGGTCGACCACGTGGTGATCTGTGCCGGGCAGGAACCGCAGCGCGCGCTG
>NZ_QAIJ01000082.1:0-5504 GCF_003060985.1 Stenotrophomonas sp. HMWF023 | reverse complement strand
GAACTGCAAGCCGCCGGCATCGCCGCACAGCTGATCGGCGGTGCCGATGTGGCCGCCGAACTCGATGCAAAACGTGCCATCGATCAGGGCAGCCGGGTCGCCGCCGCGCTCTGATCTACACCTGAATGGGGGCCGGAATGTGATTTCCGTCACCGGCCCCCAAGCTGAATGTCAAGCCGGACGATTCAGGATGCGTTCGGCAATGCCCCCCTACCTTGCGCCATCTTTCCGCTCACCAGCCAGTTTCCGGTGAGCCGGTGCGGACCCCGCCGATCGATCCACGATCGTGTTCTTGGGGCCGCCCACGGGGCAGCCCCGATGGCCGCCTCCCCATGACGCCAAGTCGTACCCCGCCTCCAGCAGCCTGCGCTGCCGGAACCGCTAGGTGCGTCCCACACGGAGCAAGGAGTTATATGAAACTGGCCTGGATTCTCTGGCTGTCGCAGTTGTTGCCGCAGCCGGCCGCTGATTCATTGTGTTTGAGCACCACCGTTTACCTGGAAGCCCGCGACCAGACCCTGCGTGGCCAGCAGGCCGTGGCCGAGGTCGCCCTGCGTCGCCTCGACAGCGGCCTCTGGGGCGACTCGATGTGCCAGGTGGTGACCGCGCGCAAGCAGTTCGCCCCCACCATCGTCTCCCCCGGCACCCAGCTGGGCAACGATGCGGCCTGGAGTGAAGCGATGGACGTGGCCTTCGACGCCGAGCGCAACTGGGCGCTGCCGGCCGGTGAGCGGCGCGAGATCGTGCCCGGTGCCAGCCACTTCGCTGCGCTGGCCATTGCCAGCCCGAACTGGCGCAACGCCTACCAGGTGGCCACCATCGGCGATCACACCTTCTACAAGGTGCAGAACCTCAAGCCCCGGCAGTCGTAACGATCCGTTGCCGGCGGCAGCGTTGCCGCGTGCGGCTGGGCTCTGGGATAGTGGGGGTTTCCCGCCACACCCCGCCTGGAGTTCCCATGAAGCTGTACAGCAAGCCCGGTGCCTGTTCCACCGCCGACCACATCGCCCTGCAGTGGACCGGCCAGCCGTTCGAGGTCGAACTGCTGAACAAGGACACCCTGAAGGGTCCGGAATTCCTCAAGATCAATCCGGCCGGCGCCGTGCCGGCGGTCGTCGATGGCGACTTCGTGCTGCTGCAGAACGCAGCGATCATGGGCTACATCGCCGACAGCTACCCGCAGGCCGGTCTCAGCGGCGATGGCAGCCCGCGCCAGCGCGCTGAAGCCACCCGCTGGCTGGCCTTCGTCAACTCCGACGTGCACCCGGCGTTCTCGCCGCTGTTCTCGCCGGGCAAGTTCATCGCCGATGAAGGGCAGTACGACGCGATCCGCGCCGCTGCACACAAGCGCCTGCGCGCGCTGTTCGAGACCGCCGACAAGCAGTTGGCCGACAAGCCGTGGCTGGCCGGTTTCCGCAGCTTCGCCGATCCCTACTTCTACATCACCCTGCGCTGGGCGGCCGGCACCAAGGTCGACCTGTCGGGCTTGGACAACCTGGCCGCCTACAAGGCGCGCATGGACGCCGATGCGGGCGTGCAGGCGGCGCTGAAGGCCGAAGGCCTGGCCTGATCGAACCGGGGTCGGATCCGTTCGCATCGCGAACGGCTCTGACCCCATCGGCTCCATCGACGCTGTCAGCCGATTTCGCGGATCACTTCGCCCTTCGCATCGCGAAGGAACGTCGGCACCACTTCAACCTGCAACGTGCTCGACACCGTGTAGGTTCCGCGTTCCGGCCGCACGTCCTGCCAGGCCTGCAACGCCGCGTCGTCCATCACCCAGCGCACGCTGTCGCCCTCGACCGTGGCGGCGCCATCGGTGGCAGGCATGAACTCCCACTGCCGTTCGCGGCTGACCAGCGTCAGTGACTTGCCGTGGCGCAGGCGCAGTGGCAGCAGTTCACCCACGCTGCCTACCTGCCCTGCCCCCAGCACCAGCGTGGTGATGTCCGCCGTCTGCCGCCAGTCCAGCGTCTCGATGAACAACATGCCTGTACTGGATCCCTCACGCTCGCTGCCGGCCTGCACCTGCGCGGCCAGCGCCGGATCGTCCAGCAGGTTGCCGCGATGCAGATCGGTGATCCACAACGGCATTGCCGGCTCGAGCACCTGCAGCACACCGCGCGTGGACCAGCGCTTGATCGCATCCATTTCCTCGTCGGTCAGCCCCACCACCTGCAGGAACTGCAGCTGCCCATTGGAGGTAACGCGCGCGGGCAACTGCGGATCGGCAATGAACGCCAGATGGCAAAGCCGGGTGTCGGTCTCCAGCGCGATCGGGCCGTTGGCGTTGAGGTGGTGTCCATCCTCGAACACATTGCCGCTGCTGAACACATAGCGCGCCAGATTCTGCAGCAGGTTCATCGGCCACGCCGGTGGCGTGCTGTCCGCATGCTCACCCTTGTCCGCAGCCAGACGGAACGTCAGCTCGAAGCCGTAGCCACTGGTGGCCGCATCGCTGCTCTCTTTTGCATACAGTTCCGACAGGCCGTAGGTGACGTAGTGCCAATGCGGAACCGGTGCTTCTGCCCAGTACACGCTGATGCCGTCGAGCGGATCCTGGCCACCCAGCGTGTACGGCAACGCGGTACCGAAGTGACGCGGCTCCTGGCCGGCGTACAGCGGCGCCAGCGCGGCATTGATCGCATCCCAACCGGGTGTATCGGTGTCGTCCTGCATGCGGGGCTCCTGGGCGGAAAAAGAGCGGACCACTTTACCCCGCGTGTCAGCCGGGCACGACCTCGGCAGTGACCGGTGCCAGCGACACCTGGATCTCCTGCCACCAGCGCTGTGCCAGCGCCGGGCTGCGCGCCTTGCCGATCGCGGTGATCATTTCCGGGCACAGCCGTTCCAGGGTGACCGCGTCGGCACAGCGCTCGATCTTCAGCTGCATGAAGTAGCCTTTCAGGCCGAGATGGCGGCGCACGGCATCGCTCATCGCGTCGTACAACTGCTGGTACAGCGCCGGATCCTGCTCGCGGCCGCTGCAGAGTCCGCGCTGCGGGGCAGGCTCGGCCCTGCCGCCGACCACTTCGATCAGGCCGAGTGCGGCCAATTGTTCCAGCGCATCCTGCGGTGCGCGCAGTCCCTCGAACAAGCCGCGCAGTTCGCTTTCATCGCGCTGGCCGTCAACCATCAACAGGATCGAACGCAGCGCCGCCGGCAGACGTCGGGCGCGGTCTTCGATCTCCTGGCGGCCAGCGGCCGTCTTGGCATGCAGCAGTGCCATAGCTCCCCCTTCCCTCGATGCGATACGCATGCGTGCCGTTGCGGGCACGCTCCCCGGGGCGAGCTTAGCGCACCGGTGGCGGCGAGGAAGCTGCGCTGCAGCACCGCTGGATCTCTGTAGAGCCGAGCCCATGCTCGGCTGCGTGTACCTGACCCGGGCAGCCGAGCATGGGCTCGGCTCTACAGGACCGGGTCAGCGCCCCAGCGCGCGGCGGATCTCTTCCAGCGCGCCCGGGTCGTCCAGCGTCGACAGATCGCCGGGATCGCGCTGCTCGGCCAATGCCTGCAGCGAACGCCGCAGCAACTTGCCCGAACGGGTCTTGGGCAGGGCGTTGACCACGTGCACGTGCGCCGGCCGCGCCACCGCCCCCAGCGAAGCGGTCACCGTGGCCATCATCTCGGCCACCACCGCAGCCGGGTCTTCGCCATCAAGGCCCTGCTTGAGCGTCACGAACACCAGCGGCACCTGCCCCTTCAACTCGTCCTTCACCCCGATCACCGCAGCCTCGGCCACGCGCGGGTGACTGGAGATGGCCTCTTCGATCTCACGCGTGCCCAGACGGTGGCCGGCCACGTTGATCACATCGTCGGTGCGGCCCAGGATGAAGGTGTAGCCATCGTCATCGCGGATGGCCCAGTCCAGCGAGCTGTACAGCAGTTCCTTGAAGTGGCTGAAGTAACTCTGCAGGAAGCGGCTGTCGTCATTCCAGACCGTGCTCATGCAGCCCGGCGGCAACGGCGGCGTCATCACCAGCACGCCCTTCTGCCCGGCAGCCACTTCTTCACCGGTGTTCTCGTCGATCACCTTCATCCGGTAGCCAAGATTGGGGAAACCCGGTGAGCCGAAACGCACCGGTTTCATGTCCAGCCCAGGCAGCAGGGTCAATGCCGGCCAACCGGTTTCGGTCTGCCAGTAGTTGTCGATGATCGGCTTGCCCAGCGCGTCGCTGATCCAGTGTGCGGTCGGTTCGTCCAGCGGCTCGCCGGCCAGGAACAGATACTTCAGCGCATCCAGGTCGTGCCGGTGGATGAAATCGGCATCGTGCTTTTTCAGCACGCGGATCGCCGTCGGCGAAGAGAACATCGTGCGTACGTTGTACTGCTCGCACAGCGCCCACCAGATACCCGGATCCGGGTTGGTCGGCAGCCCTTCATACAGCAGCGAGGTGCAGCCGCCGATCAACGGGCCATACACGTTGTAGGAATGGCCCACGGCCCAGCCGACGTCGGAGGTGGAGAACATCACCTGCCCCGGCTTGCAGTCGAACACGGTCTGCATCGACTGCGCCATCGCCACCGCATAGCCACCGACATCGCGCTGCACGCCCTTCGGCTTGCCGGTGGTGCCGGAGGTGTACAGAAGGTAGCTGGGCTCGCTCGACTCCAGCCATTGCACCGGCACATCGGTCTGCCCGATCTGCGCACGCAGGCTGGCGTACTCGACATCACGCCCTTCGATGCGGGGCTCGGCCGGATCCAGCCCGCGCGACACGATCAGCACATGCGGCGGCGGATTGCTGGCTTCGGCGCAGGCAGCATCGACCATCGCCTTGTACGGAATGAGCTTGCCGCCACGCATGCCGGCATCGGCGGCGATCAGCAGCTTCGGCTTGGCATCGTCGATGCGCAGCGCGAGGTTGTGTGCGGCGAAGCCACCGAACACCACCGAGTGCACCGCACCGATACGTGCACAGGCAAGCATGGCGAACACGGCCTCGGCCATGTTCGGCATGTAGATCACCACGCGATCCCCGTGGCCGACACCGAGATGTTTCAGCACGGCGGCGAAGTCGTTCACTTCGCGATACAGCTGGCGATAGGTGACTTCGCGGGTGCTGTTGGTTTCGGTGGAGATGGCGACCAGTGCGAGCTGGTCCGGGCGGTCGGCCAGATGCCGGTCGACGGCGTTGTAGCAGAGATTGGTTTCGCCACCGACGAACCAGCGCCGGAACGGCGGGTTGCTGTAGTCGAGCACCTGTTGCGGCGGCTTGTGCCAATGGATGCGCTTGGCTTCCTCGCCCCAGAATGACTCCGGCTCGTCGATCGAACGGCGGTAGGTTTCCTCGTAATTCATGACGCAGCCCTCCCAGACAAAGTCATGGTTCGAGCATAGTCCGGCGCTGGCGCGCGGGCCGCCCTACCTTGGTAGGGGGTGTGTTGCCGGCAGGGCTGCGCCCTGCACCCGCAGAGGCCGGAGCAACGGCAACGGCAAAAGCGTGCATTCCGTGGGATGGCGGGGAGGGGGCAGATGGCGGGGGACGCTGCAAGTACGTCCC
>NZ_QAIJ01000343.1:5484-20883 GCF_003060985.1 Stenotrophomonas sp. HMWF023 | reverse complement strand
CGGCCGCCTGCAGGAGCGCTATGGCTGGGCCAAGGACCGCGCTGAGAAAGAAGTCCGCGACTTCCAGGACAGCGTGAGCAAGGACTATCCGGACTACAAGTAACCGGGCCACGCACGCCCACGTTCTGCCCCCACAGACAACGCCCGCGCCGGAAGGTGCGGGCGTTGCGCTGTGTGGCGATCAACGTGCCGGCGGGTCGGGCACGTAGCGGTTGGGGAACGCCTGCGGCTGGCGGTCCAGGCGCGACGGCGAATCGAGCAGGATGCCGCGTGCGCGCAGGTTGCGGGCGCTGTCGTAGCGCAGCTGCAGCACCTGTGCCGGGCTGCGGGTGGCGCGTTCGAAATCGGTATCGCGCACCGAGGAACTCTCACGTGCACCGTGGCCGGTGCCCAGCGCCGGTGCCTGCGACTTGGCCGAGTAGCCTTCGATGCGGCTGGCGCTGGCATCGGCGGCCGCCGAGGCTTCGGCCGCTTCCGGCGCCGGCCCGGCGCGATCACGCAGGATCGGCTGCGGACGCGGGTACCAGCGGCGCGCCTCTTCGAACACCGCTACACCGACCACGCCGACGTTGTCGGGGCGGCCGGTGCGGCTGGCGTAGCTGCCGCTGGGGCTGCTGAAGACGAACTGGGCCACTTCATCCTGGGTCTTGCGCCAGCCGGTGATGTCGGCGCGCTGGCCGGGATTGAGCACGTAACCAGTCTGCGAGGGATCGGCATCTTCGCCGGAGATGGCGTTGACCCCGTCCACCGACAGCACCACCAGCACCCGTCGCGGGCTGTCGTTGTACAGGCGCACCGCATAGCGGTGGCCGCGCTCACCTGCTACCCAGCGCTGGCCGTCGGCCGGGTAGCTGCGCAGCTCGGTGCCGCGGTCGCGGTCGACCAGGGCCACGCGCACCGGGCCGTCCTGCGGCATCGGCGGGGGCAGCGGGGCCGGGCGGAAGCCGGCCAGGGGCAGGATCAGCAGCAGGGGCAGCAGGCGTTTCATCGGGCGTCTCCAGCGGGGTTGGGTGAATGAACGTGCCGGGGGCCCTGACGGGGTTGACCGTGTGCACGGTAAACTGGCTCCGTTCATAGAAGGTTTCCGTACGCAGTCATGACGACCCGAGTCCTTACCGGCATCACCCCCTCCGGCACGCCCCACCTGGGCAACTACGTTGGCGCCATTCGCCCGGCCATTGCGGCCAGCCGCGCGCCGGACATCGAGAGCTTCTTCTTCCTGGCCGATCTGCACAGCCTGATCAAGTCGCAGGACCCGCAGCGCACCCAGCGCGCGACCCTGGAGATCGCCGCCAGCTGGCTGGCCTGTGGCCTGGACCCGGAACACGTGTGGTTCTACCGCCAGAGCGACATCCGCGAGACCACCGAGCTGATGTGGTTCCTGACCGCCATCGCCAGCAAGGGCATTCTCAACCGCGCCCATGCCTACAAGGCGGCGGTGGACAAGAACCGTGAGGAAGGCCAGGACGAGGACGCAGGTGTCAGCGCCGGCCTGTTCATGTACCCGGTGCTGATGGCGGCCGACATCCTGATCTTCAAGGCCAACCAGGTACCGGTGGGTCGCGACCAGATCCAGCACATCGAGATGGCGCGCGACTTCGCCCAGCGCTTCAACCACGTGTACGGCAAGGAGTATTTCCCGCTGCCGGACGTGGTGATCGACGAGCAGGTGGCAACGCTGGCGGGCCTGGATGGCCGCAAGATGAGCAAGAGTTACCACAACACCATTCCGCTGTTCGTGCCGCGCGAGGAGCTGAAGAAGCTGGTGTTCTCGATCCTGACCGACTCGCGTGCACCGGGCGAGCCGAAGGACACCGAAGGTTCGGCACTGTTCCAGATGTACCAGGCGTTCGCCACCCCGGAACAGACCGCCGCATTCGCCAAGGCTTTCGCCGACGGCATCAGCTGGGGCGATGCCAAGCAGCAGCTGTTCGAGCGCATCGACAGCGAACTGTCGCCGCTGCGCGAGCGCTACAACGCGCTGATGGCCGAGCCGGAAAAGATCGAAGCGCTGCTCAAGCGCCGTGGCCAGCAGCTGCGTGAGCAGCTGGCGGCACCGCTGCTTGAAGAGCTGCGCCATGCGGTCGGCCTGCGTGATCTGTCCGATGCCGGTGACATCGCCAGCGAAGATGCCGGTGAAGCCCGCGCCGCGCCGCCGCTGTTCAAGCAGTACCGCGAGAAGGATGGCCGTTTCTACTTCAAGCTGACCGCAGGTGACGGCACGCTGCTGATCCAGAGCGAAGGATTCGACTCGCCGCGCGATGCCGGCCAGCTGATCGCCGTGCTGAAGCAGGCCGAGCAGGGCGACCAGCTGCAGAGCGATCTGTTCAAGCTGGAAGCAGAGGTCGATGCGGTGCTGGCGGCGCTGGCCGTGCTGCGCGCCGACTGATCGGTAGATGCCGACCTTGGTCGGCGCAGGGGTGGATGCCGGCCAACGGCCGGCACTACCCGGGAATAGCGGCCATGGCATGATGTCCGCGCGCCTCAGGCGCGATGACATGGAGTCTGCGATGGCCTGGTTGTCGCTGCTGCTGTTCCTGCCCTGGTTCATTCTGCTGGGCAGCCTCTACTGGCTGTTCCCGCGCCAGCCGCGTACCGTGCGGCGGCGCCTGTTCGATGGCGCCACCTTGGGACTTGCGCTCGCCCTGAGCATCGTGGCGATGCTGTGGGGCCACCACATCGGTCTGGTACAGCCGGGCGCCGGACCGATCTGGCCGCAGGTGCTGGCGGTGCTGTATGCCTATGGCGCATTCCTGGCGGTGCTGGTGATGGCCCTGTTGCTGCGCCCGCGCTGGTTGCGCCTCTGATGTAGCGCCCCGCGTGTGCCCTCTGTAGAGCCGAGCCCATGCTCGGCTGATGTCTGGCAGAAAGGCAGCCGAGCGTGGGCTCGGCTCTACGGAATTGCCCCCTCCGACCAAAGCCGCATCGATTACGCCATGCCGGCGCGCCTACCATGGGCCTCTGTTCCCGATCCTGCCAGGTGCGCGTCGATGACCGCCGATCCCAGCATCCACACCATCGATACCGGTTTCCAACGGCCCGATTTCGATGCCGCCTACCTGATCATCGAAAATGGTCGTGCCGCGTTCGTCGACTGCGGTACCGGCCTGTCGGTGCCGGCGATGCTGCAGGCCTTGACCGACAACGGGCTGGGCGTGGAGGCGGTGGACTGGCTGCTGCTGACCCACGTGCACCTGGATCATGCCGGCGGCGCTGGCCTGCTGATGCAGCAGCTGCCGAATGCGCGTGCGGTGCTGCATCCGCGCGGCGCGCCGCACATGATCGATCCGACCCGTCTGATCGCCGGGGCCACCGCCGTCTATGGTGCCGAGGAGATCGCGCGCAGCTATGGCCGCATCGAAGCGATTCCCGAGCATCGCGTTGTGGTGGCTGACGACGGCCAGCGCGTCGACCTGGCAGGCCGCGAGCTGGTGCTGCTGCATACGCCGGGCCACGCGCTGCACCACTACTGTGTGTGGGATGCGCGCAGCCGCAGCTGGTTCACCGGCGATACCTTCGGTATCTCCTACCGCGAACTGGACAGTGCGCAGGGCGCTTTCATCTTCCCCACCTCATCGCCGGTGCAGTTCGATCCGGACGCGATGAAGGCGTCGATCCAACGCATGCTCGACTACGCACCACAGGCGATGTACCTGACCCACTACGGTCGTGTCGAACAGGTCGAAAAGCTGGCCGAGGATCTGTTCGAACAGATCGATGCGATGGCAGCAATCGGCCGCCAGTGCGACGGCCGTCCCGACCGTCATCGCTGCCTGCTGGCCGCGCTGGAGGCGCTGTACCTGGAGCGTGCACAGCAGCATGGCTGCGCACTGGACCAGGCTGCGGTAACCGAGGTGCTGGCGATGGATATCGAACTCAACGCACAGGGCCTGGCCTGCTGGCTGGACCGCGCGTCGCGCTGACCCGCGCAGTGCTTGGCGGCGGCAAGAGGGTAGATCCACGCCATGCGTGGATGACGCGGGCCCAGGCTGCGCCGCGATGTCACGACCACGTTACACTCTGGTGACTTCCAAGCTAGCCGTGGTACTGCCGTGAACCCGATGCGCGTGTTGCTGCTGTCGTCCTGCCTGTTCGTCGGCGGCCTGGCCCATGCGGCCAATGACCTGCCCGGCGGCGGCATCGATCCGCAGGCGCTGTCGCGTCATGTGCGCGTGCTGGCATCGGACGAATTCGAAGGCCGTGCACCGGCCACCGAAGGCGAAGAACGCACCGTGCAGTACCTGATCGAGCAGTTCCGCAGCTACGGCCTGCAGCCGGGTGGCGTGGACGGCAGCTGGGTGCAGCCGGTGCCGCTGGTGCGCGCGCAGCTGGATGGCCCGGCCAAGGCCAGTCTTGCCCTGAAGGGCGGCAAGCGGGCGCTGGCCAATGGCGTGGATGTGACCCTGCAGAGCCTGCAGCCACGCAAGCGGGTGCAGATCAAGGATGCGCCGCTGGTGTTCGTCGGCTACGGCATCGACGCGCCCGAGCGCCACTGGAACGACTACAAGGACGTGGACCTGCACGGCAAGATCGCCGTGATGTTGATCAACGACGCCGATTTTGAAGCCGACGCGCCGGGTGCGTTCGATGGCAAGGCGGTGACCTACTACGGTCGCTGGACCTACAAGTTCGAGGAAGCCGCGCGCCGTGGTGCCGCAGGCGTGCTGATCGTGCACGAGACCGCACCGGCCGCCTACGGCTGGGCCACGGTGAAGAGTTCTGGCACCTCGCCGCTGTTCGATATCGAGCGCGGCCAGGCCGAAGCGATGGCCCAGCACACGCCGCTGCGTGGCTGGATGCAGCGTGAGCTGGCCGAACAGATCTTCGCCGACGCCGGCCTGGATTTCGATGCCGAGAAGCGCAAGGCGATGAGCGCGGACTTCCGCCCGGTTGCGCTGGACAACGCCAAGCTGAGCGTCGATTTCGCGCTCAAGCGCGAGCAGGTGGTGACCCGCAACGTGGTGGCCAAGCTGCCCGGCGGCGAGCACGCCGATGAGGCGGTGATCTTCTCCGCACATTGGGATGCCTTCGGTATCGGCCAGGCCGATGCCAAGGGCGACCGCATCCGCCGCGGTGCGATCGACAACGCCACCGGTGTGGCCACCGTGCTGGAACTGGGCCGTGTGTTCGCCGCTGGCCCGCAGCCGCAGCGCACCCTGTACTTCGTCGCCCTGACCGCCGAAGAGAAGGGCCTGCTGGGCGCCAGCTACTACGCCGCGCACCCGCTGGCGCCGCTGGACAAGACCGCTGCGGTACTGAACATCGAGATGTTCAGCCCGGATGGTGCCACCCGTGACATCGCGTCGTGGGGCAAGGGCCGGGTATCGCTGGAAGGCGACCTGGAACGCGTGGCCAAGGCCCGTGGCCGCGCCTACAGCCCGGACCCGAATCTGGAAGCTGGCTTCTTCTACCGTGCCGACCACTTCGCCTTCGCCCGCCTGGGCGTGCCGGCGATCACCATCGGCCCGGGCCTGGACAAGCTGGACGGCGGTGTCGACGCTGGCCGCGCGCTGCGCGAGAAGTACTTCGCCGACTGCTACCACCAGGCCTGCGATGCGTGGACGCCGAGCTGGGATCCGGCGGGTCACGCGGCCGATACCCTGCTGGTCTACGACCTGGGCGCGGAGTTGGCCAACAGCCGTCGCTGGCCGCAGTGGGAGAAGGAATCGGAATTCCACGGCGCCCGCGAGAAGAGCGAAGCCGCCCGCCGCTAAGCGCACGGCAATGCCGGCCGCTGGCCGTCAACCTCTGAATGCACCGGTATGCCGGCTGCTGGCCGACAACCTCTGAATGCACGGTAGTGCCGGCCGCTGGCCGGCAACCTCAAGAACCTTCCGAAGGGATGCGCAGATGCCGGCCAGCGGCCGGCACTACCACGTCTTCAGCCGTGCTGCCGCAGCAGCGTCCACGCGGAAAACAAAACGGCCACCGGCATTGCACCGGTGGCCGCGATCACTACGGCGCGCTTACTTGCGGGTGCCGTCGAGCCAGTTGGGGCCCTTGTTGGTGAGGAAGAACACATAGACCACCAACGATACCGCGATCGTCGCGGTGACGTAGATGGCGAACCAGTCCACGTGGCCGGTCTTCAATGCGCCCTGGTACAGCAGCGGCGCGGTGCCGCCGAACAGCGAGTTGGCCAATGCATAGCCGAAGCCCACGCCCAGCGCACGGATGTGGGTGGGGAACAGCTCTGCCTTTACCACGGCATTGATGGAGGTGTAGCCAGTGAGGATGACAAAGCCCAATGCCAGGGTAAGGAAGGCGAGGGTGGCATCGTGCTGGTGCGGCAACTGGGTGATCAGGTACCAGCTGTACAGCACGCCGCCCACGCCGAAGAACACCAGCAGGCTCTTGCGGCCGATGATGTCAGACAGCCAGCCGCCCACCGGCTGCAACACCATCAGGAAGGCCAGCACAGCCAGGTTGATCAGCGTGCCGGTCATCGGATCGTTGCCGGCGAACGCACTCTGGATCATCTTCGGGCCGTTCACCGAATAGGTGTAGAAGGCGATGGTGCCACCGGCGGTGATCAGGAAGCACAGCAGCAGCGGACGCCACTGGTGCACGAACAGTTCGTACATCGAGCCGGACTTCTTGTCCTTGCCCTCGCGCGCGGCTTCGATGGAGGATTCCGACAGCGATTCGTCCATGCCGCGGCGCAGCCAGAACACCACCACGGCGGCGATGCCACCGATGCCGAAGGCGATGCGCCAGCCCCACTCGGAGATTTCCGGCTTGGCCCAGAACGTCAGCATCACGAACAGGGTCAGCTGGGCCAGCACGTGGCCGCCCACCAGGGTGACGTAGTGGAAGGAGGACAGGAAGCCGCGGCGGCCGGGGATGGCGGCCTCGGACATGTACGTGGCGCTGGCACCGTACTCGCCACCGGTGGCGAAGCCCTGCAGCAGACGCGCGAACAGCAGGATGATCGCCGCCCAGATGCCGATGCTGGCAGCGGTGGGGGTGATGGCGATGATGAACGAGCAGAAGGCCATCAGCGTGACCGACACGGTCAACGCCTGGCGACGGCCATGACGGTCGGCGAAGCGGCCGAAGAACCATGCGCCGATCGGGCGCATCAGGAAGGTCGCGGCGAAGATCGCCCACACGTACATGGTGGAGTTCTTGTCTTCAGGCGAGAAGAACTGCGATTCGAAGTACACGGCGAACACCGAGTACACGTAGACGTCGTACCACTCCACCAGGTTGCCGGCGGAGCCTTTGAGGGTGTTGGAGATGGAACGCCGCAGTGCGGCGCCGTCGGTGGCGGGTACGGCGGGATGGGACGTGGTGCTCATCTGGGTGGGGATCCTCGATGCGGTGCGTCCATGCGGGAAAGATCGGCGCCAGGGGCGCGCAGTGCGCTGCCGGCCAGCCTCCTGGGTACTGCATCCCACGTCAACGCCGGGTGCCGGAAGGGCGGGCGGGACATGGATGGATGACAGCGTGCCACCACATGGGCTGCCGGACCATAACCAAAACGTCCTAAAATCGGTTTCCCCCGGCTCCCTGGTGTGTCATGTCGGCTCCCCCCGTTCCGTCTGCGGCTGCCCCCCGGGGTGGCCTTGTCGCGTTGGCGCTGCTGCTGGTCTACGTGGTCTGGGGCTCGACCTACCTGGGTATCGCCAAGGCCCTGCATGGCGGCGCGCTGCCGCTGACGATGGTCTCCGGCAGCCGGTTCATCATTGCCGGCGGCGTGATGTACCTGGCGCTGCGCCTGTTCTGGAAGATGCCGAAGCCGACCCTGCGGCAGTGGCGCAACCTGGTCATCATGGGCGTGACCATGCTGGTGCTGGGCAACGGCATGGTGGTGCTGGCCGAGCGCGAGGTGTCATCCGGCCTGGCCGCCACGGCGGTGGCCTCGGTGCCGCTGTGGATGGCGTTGTTCTCGGCCCTGCGTGGCCAGCACGCCAGCAAGGGCGAATGGCTGGGCATCGCCGTCGGCTTCGTCGGCGTGGTCTGGCTCAACGCCGGCAGCAGCCTGACCGCATCGCCCACCGGGCTGGTGCTGCTGCTGATCGCACCGGTCGGCTGGGCGTTCGGCTCGGTGTGGGCACGCGGGCAGGACCTGCCGGGCCCGTTCATGACCGCCGCCGGGCAGATGATCTGCGGGGGTGTGCTGCTGGTGCTGATCGGCCTGATCGTCGGCGAGCGCCCCACCACCCTGCCCGATACCGGTGGCCTGCTGGCGATGGCCTATCTGTGCGTGTTCGGTTCGATCGTGGCGTTCACCGCTTACGTCTGGCTGCTGCAGAACGTGCGCCCGGCGCTGGCCGGCAGCTATGCGTATGTCAATCCGGTGATCGCGGTGCTGCTGGGTGCGGCGTTGAACGGCGAGCGTTTCGGCTGGCGCGACTTCCTGGCCATGGCAGTGATACTTCTGGGTGTGGTGGTACTGACGATGGCAAGGACACGCAAGCGATGAGCATGGACGAGAAAGAACAACGCCGGGGCCTGCTGGTCACCGCTTCCACCTTCGTGCTGTGGGGGCTGGTGCCGGTCTACTGGCATCTGCTGAACGAAGTGCCGTCGTTCCAGATCATCGCCCACCGCATCATCTGGAGCACCGTGCTGGTGGTGGCCTGGCTGCTGATCGCCTCGCGGCTGGGCTGGTGGAAGAAGATCGCCGCGCAACCGCGCGCGCTGCCGATCCTGGCGGTATCGAGCCTGACCATCGCCTTCAACTGGGGCCTGTACATCTGGGCGGTCAACGCCGGTCACGTGATCGAGACCAGCCTGGGCTACTTCATCAACCCGCTGGTGAACGTGCTGCTGGGCGTGTTGGTGCTGAAAGAGCGCCTGCGCCGCGTGCAGTGGCTGGCCGTGGCCATCGCCGCGGTGGGCGTGGCCTGGTTGACCATCGATGCGGGTACGCCGCCGTGGATCGCGCTGGGCCTGGCCTGCTCGTTCGGCCTGTACGGCCTGCTGCGCAAGCTGGTGTCGGTCGACCCGGTGGCCGGGCTGGGGGTGGAAAGCCTGTATCTGTTCCTGCCGGCGCTGGGCTTCGCGCTGTGGGCCGAGAACGGCCATGGCGGCGGCTTCTTCGGTGGCTGGGGCTGGGGCAACGATCTGCTGCTGATCTTCGGTGGCGTGGTCACGGCGGTGCCGCTGATCGGTTTCGCCTACGGCGTGAAGCGCATTCCGCTGTCGCTGGTTGGCATCCTGCAGTACATCGCACCGAGCCTGCAGCTGCTGCTGGGCGTGTTCTTCTTCCACGAGGCCTTCGACACCGGCAAGGCGATCGGCTTTGCGGCGATCTGGGCCGGGTTGATCCTGTTCGTCGCAGACAACGTGCGTGCGATGCGCGCCGCCAGACGGTAGCACCGCGCGGCAGCGCACATGACGGCGGAAAAAAGAACGGCGCCCCGAGGGGCGCCGTTCTGCTTCCATCCACGGCCAGGAGAGAGTTGGCCGGGGCGGGAACGCGGTTGCAGGCTTAGAAGCGCTGCTGGTACTTCATGTACATGAAACGACCGATGTCGAAGCCACCGTAGTAGGTGAAGCTGCTGTTCGGCTGGCTGTACATGATCGGACCCTGGTGGTCGAACACGTTGTTCAGGCCCAGCGACACGGTGCCATCCCACGGCAGGCTGTAACGCACCTGCAGGTCGTGGAAGGTATTGGAACCCACCTTGCGGCTCGGCTGTGCATCGGTATACGGCGAGGAGAAGTCGGCCATGTTGCAGTCCGGGCCACCGCCCAGATCGTACGAGCAGGCTTCCTTCATGCCCGAGTAGTACCGGGCGGTCCAGCCGATGCCCAGGTTGCCGTACTGCCAATCCAGGTTGAAGGTCGAACGTACGCGGAAGTCGCCGGCCCAGCCCACACGCTGCTCCACCGGCGTGGTGGCGGCGCTGTCGTTGCGCTGCTCCAGGTAGTCGGTGTAGGTGGTGTTCCAGTTGATGGCGAACTTGCCGTATGCGGTTTCCGGCAGGCGGTAACGCACACCGATGTCATAGCCGGCGGTTTCGCGATAGCCGGCGTTGACCAGCGAGCGATCCAGTGCCGAGACCTGGCCACGGGTGGCCGCAGCGGTGGAACGGGTGAAGCGACCGCATGCCGAATCCACACCCTGCACGTAGCACTGGTTGAGGATGTCGGTGGCCGACTCGCCAACGATGGCGTTGTCGATGCGGATCTTCCACCAGTCCAGGCTGACGTCCAGGCCCTGCACGAATTCCGGGCTGTAGACCAGGCCGACGGTCCAGGTCTTGGCGGTTTCCGGCTTCAGTTCCGCGTTGGAACCGGAGTTGAAATCGGAGGTGGCCTGCTGGCCCGGGCGGTTGGCAAGGTTGCCATCCGAACCGGTCTGCTGACGGAAGTTGGCGGGCACGTTCAGCGCCTGGCAGCGTGCTGCCACGGTCGGGCTGCTGGCGGCGATGCCGAACTTCGTATCGCACGGATCGGTGAACGAATCGCGGCTGGACACTGCACCGCCGTAGAGATCGTCCACGGTGGGTGCACGGAAGCCGGTGCCGTAGGTCGCGCGTACCAGCAGGCTGTCGATCGGCTTCCATTTCAGGCCGAACTTGCTGTTGGTGGTCGAACCAAAGGTGTTGTAGTCGGTGTAGCGACCGGCCAGGTCCAGCGACAGCTCACGGGCGAAGGCCATGTCGGCCAGCAGCGGCACCTGCATTTCCAGGTAGACCTCGTTGAGCGAGTAGTCGCCACGGGTCGGCTGGCCGGTGGTGCCGGCGATCTGGCCCTTCTGCACCATCAGGTCCGGGGTGTAGCTGGCTTCTTCGCTGCGGTGCTCGAAGCCCATCGCGCCCATGATGTCACCGGCCGGCAGGGTGAACAGCGAGCCGGAGATGTTGGCGCTGGCGACCTTGGTGGTGCTGCGCATCTTGTCGACGAAGCGGGTGAACAGGTAGTCCTGCACGTCCTGGTTGCCCAGCGAGCCCGGGCCGGTGTAGCCCATCGGTGCAGCCGGATTCCACGGCACGCAGCCCGCGATCACCGCACCCGGCGTACCGCAGCGGGCAACGTCGCCGTCCATGAAGGACGGGCCGACGGCCAGGTTGGCGTGCGGCTGGTACATGCTGCCGGTGCCGACGCGCTCGCCTTCATTGCGGTTGTACATGTAGCTGACGTTCCAGTCCCAGTAACGCGAACCGGTTTCGAAGCTGCCTTCCAGGCCGAGGCTGGCACGCTTGGTTTCCAGCGTGTTCTCGGTACCGCGCGGCAGCTCTTCGGTGCGGTGCGAGAACAGCACGTCCTGGCCCCACTTGTTGAAGGTGCTGTCCTTGGACAGCGCAGCGCGGGTGCCGTTGCGCGACTGCGCAGCCGAGACCGAGTACGGGTAGCCGGCCAGGTGCTTGGTCGACTCGCGCTTGCTGTACAGCGCGTCAGCGACGATGCGCAGGTTGTCGGTGATCGAGAAGCCGCCGTTGGCGAACACCGAGGTGCGCTCCAGGCCGCTCAGCAGGCTCATGTTGGTCTTGGCGTTGGCACCATCGGCCGGGTTCGGCGTGTGGAAGTTGCCAGCACTGCTCGGGTCGCCGCCCGGGCCTACGGTCAGCGGCTTGCCACCGATGGTGACGGTGCCCCACTGGGTGGTCGGGCTCAGCGCGTCGACGTCGTTGGCATGGCGCGGGCCGCCCGGGTAGCGGCTGAACTCGCGCGCATCGCCGAGGATCTCGTCTTCCTTGGTGCGCTCGGCGCCGACGCTGAACCAGCCGCGGTCGAAGGTCTTGCCGAAGGTGGCGCTGTAGGAGCGCTTCTGGCCGTCGCCTTCACCGTACTGGCCGACATAGACACTGGCTTCGCCACCGTCGAAGTTCTTGCGGGTGATGATGTTGACCACGCCGGCGATGGCGTCCGAGCCGTACAGCGCCGAAGCGCCGTCGGTCAGCACTTCCACGCGCTCGACGATGGCGGACGGGATCGAGGCCAGGTCGGAGTAACCGCCGGCGCTGACGCCCATGCGGCGGCCGTCGATCAGCACCAGGCTGCGTTCCGGGCCGAGGTTGCGCAGGCTGACATACATGCCGCCGAAATCGCGCGAGGAGCTCAGCGAGGACGAACGGCTCAGGCTCGGTGCGCCGGCTGCAGTGACGTCCTGCAGGATGTCGGCGACGTTGACGTAGCCCTTCTTCTCGATGTCGGCGCGGTTGAGTGCCACCACCGGCTGCGCGGTCTCGACACTGGCCTGGCGGATGCGCGAGCCGGTGATCTCGATGCGGTCGAGGTTGGTGGGGGTATCGCCGGCTTCCTGTGCGAAGGCGGGCGTGGTGCAGCTGGCGGCGAGCGCGATGACGATCGCGTTGCGCAGCGGGGTGGTCTTCAGGGACATCCGTGAAATCTCGTGTTTCAGAAAAAACATGCGTCCGTTCTGTGGACGCGTGGGGTGCTGCAAACCAACGTGGGGGCCGGATTCTAGAGTGTTTTCATTGGTAACTGTTTGTCCGCGCGCGCTGTAACGCCGCGAAAATGAATCGCAACCAACAATCCACAGGTGCACTGTGCGCAACGTCACGCGTGTTGTCTCTGCGATGGGCAGAGGCATCGATAGCGGCGGTGTTTGCGCAATCTGTAGCGATGCTAGTACGCATGCATCCATCCACGCATGGCGTGGATCTACTGGATCCCGCACGCGCCACATCGGTAGATCCACGCCATGCGTGGATGGGCCCACAGTAGATCCACGCCATGCGTGGATGGGCCCACAGTAGATCCACGCCATGCGTGGATGGCGCGCAAACAAAAAAGGGACGAAGCCTTCGCTCCGTCCCCTGCGCAACGCTCAATCAATCAATGCGTGATGCTCAGGTCTCGCGCAGCGCCGTGGTGATCGGCAGCCGTGCCGCGCGCAATGCCGGGAACAATCCGCCCACCAGGCCGATGCCCAGCGCCCACTTCAACCCACTCCACAGCAGTTCCGGCGATACATGGAACTTGAACACCACCGCGCTGAAGTTGCTGCCGATGGTGGACACGCTGTAGCCGTTGAACAGCAGCCACGCCACAGCACAGCCGAGCAGCCCGCCGAGCAGAGCCAGCAGCATGGTTTCCAGCATCACTGCAGTCACCACCGGCAGGCCACGGAAGCCGATCGCACGCATCGTGGCGATCTCGCGTGCGCGCGTGGCCACGGCGGCATACATGGTGTTGAGCGCGCCGAACACTGCGCCTACCGCCATGATGGTGCCGATCACCTTGCCAAGGATGTCGATCAGCTTGGTCAACCCGCCACCCTGCTTGCTGTAGTAGACGCGGGTGGTTTCCACGTCCAGCTTCAGGCGCGGATCGGCGGCGACAGCGGCCTTGAACTGCTCGAAGCCGGCCTTGCCGTCGGTGCGCACGCTGATCGACTGCCAGGCGCTGCGCTGGTAGGTGGTGGCCAGCGTGTCAGCGTCGGTCCACAGTTCCGAGTCATGCGCATCGCCGGTAGCGAACACGCCCACGACCATCCAGGTCTGGTTGCCCAGGGTGAGCGTCTTGCCAACGTCCATGTCGCGGAACTGGCTTTTGGCGCCCTGGCCGACCACGATCTCGCGCAGGCCGGCGGCGAACCGGCGACCTTCGACGATCTTGACCTTGTCATGCACGGCCCACGCCTGCGGGCCGACACCGCGGAACTGCGCGTTGACGTCGGTGCCATCGGCCTTGGACACCAGGTTGACCACCTGCGAGAGCTCCGGCGACAGCAGCGGCCGCCCCTGCGCATCGCGGGTGATGCCGGGCAGGGTGGACAGCGTGGGGACCTGCTCGCGGGTGATGACCGAGTTGGTCTCGGCCTGCGAACCGCCGCGCAGGACAATCGCGGTGGTGTCATCGCCGGTGTTGTTGAGCGTGGCCTGGAAGCCTTCGCCCATCGCAAGCATCGCCACCAGCACACCGACCACGCCGGCGATGCCGACCACGATCACCGAGGACGCGCCCCAGCGCTGCGGCAGGCTGGCAATGCCGATGCGGGTGGCGGCCAGTGCCAGCCGTCCACTGCGGGTAAGCGCCAGCCACAATCCCACCAGCACCGCGATCGCCAGCACGCCGATCCACGGCAGGCCGATCCACACGGCCAGGCCGACGGCCAGCAACAGCACGGTCACCGCGTTTCCCAGCCATTTCTTGAGCTTGTTCATGTCGGTGTCCTCTTCAGCGGCCGGCGAGCGCGTCGACGATCTTCAGGCGCTTGGCGCGCAGTGCGGGCAGCAGCCCGACCACGATGCCGATCACCACGATCAGGACGATGCCCACCAGCCAGGTCGGCGTCGGTACGTGCGGCGGCAGCATGCCCATGCTCTTGGGGCTGATGGCCGGCAGGATCAGCGCCGCCAGGCCCATGCCGAGCAGTCCACCGAGGCCGATCAGCAGCACCGATTCGACCATCACCAAGGTCAGCACCGTGCTGTCCTTGAAGCCCAGCGTCTTCAGCGTCGCCAGTTCCGGCACACGCTCGCGCACTGCCTGTGCCATGGTGTTGCCCGTCAACAGCAGCAGGGTGAAGAACACTGCGCCCATGATCGAGGTGACGATCATGCCGATGTCGGCGAACTGCTTGACGAACGCCTGCTGGAACGCCGACTCGGTCTGGGTCTTGGTTTCGTGGTCGGAGTTGGCCGAGATCGCATCGATGGCCTGCGCCACCCGCGAGGACTGCTCCGGGTTGTCCAGCGTCACCGTGTACCAGCTCACCTGGTTCTTGATGTAGTCGTTGGATTCATCGAAGTACTTCCAGTTCATCATCAACTGGCGTTCTTCGTTGGCTGCCAACGCGCGATCCTTCGAGCGGTAGATGCCCTTCAGTTCCAGCGGCCAGTCGTTGCTGCCGCCACGCGGGAAGATGGTGGCCTGCAGCGGAATGGTGTCGCCGACCTTCCAGCCGAACTGCTTGGCCAGCGTCTCGCCGACGATCGCACCGGTGCGGGTCTGCTGCCAGTCCTGCAGCTGTGCCGGGTCGATCTGCAGTTCGCGGTAGACATCGAAGTAGTTCGGCGCCACCGAGAAGTTGGGGAAGAAGTTCTTCGGGTCCTGGTAGATGCCGCCGAACCACATGCCGTAGGTGACATCGCGCACGCCACTGACCTGGCGGATCTGCGCTTCAAGGCGGATCGGCAGCGACTGGGTGATCGACAGGCGCGAGGCTGTCACCAACCGGTTGGCACCTTCCACACTGCCACCGGAAGAGAACGCCACGCGTACCGAGTCGAGCATGCCGAACAGCAGGAACGCGGCCACCACCGACAGCAGGGTCAACAGGGTGCGGGTACGGCTGCGGAACAGCTGCGCCCAGACCAACGAGAAGTATTTCATCGCTGTGGCCTCCGTCAGTGGGCCAGCGGGGCGTCAGCCAGCTCGCCCTTGTCCAGGTGCACCGTGTGGGTGGCGTACTCGGCAGCCTTCGGGTCATGGGTGACCATGATGATGGTCTTGCCGTGTTCGCGGTTGAGCTGC
>NZ_QAIJ01000343.1:2705-5474 GCF_003060985.1 Stenotrophomonas sp. HMWF023 | reverse complement strand
GTTCGTCGCAGATCAGGAAGGTCGGGTCGGAGACGATCGCGCGGGCAATCGCCACGCGCTGCTGCTGGCCGCCTGACAGTTCGTTGGGACGATGGCTGCGGCGGTCGGCCAAGCCGACCAGGGTCAGCGCGATCTCGGCATTGCGCTTGCGCTGCGCCGCGCTGAGATGGGTCAGCAGCAACGGCAGTTCCACGTTCTTCTGCGCGGTCAGCATCGGCATCAGGTTGTAGAACTGGAACACGAAGCCGACGTGATGGCTGCGCCACGTCGACAGCTGGCCGCCGCTCATCTGGTCGATGCGCTCGCCTTCGATGCTGATCTCGCCGCCCGTGGGGTTGTCCAGCCCGCCGATCAGGTTGAGCAGGGTGGTCTTGCCGGAACCGGACGGGCCCATCAGCGCGACGAAATCGCCGCTGGCGATATCCAGGTCGATGCCGTGCAGCACCTGCACCTTTTCGGGGCCACGCTGATAGGTCTTGGTGATGTTGCGCAGTGAAACCAGGGTCGACATGGGTGGTTCTCCACGAAAGGCGGGAAACGGGACATCGCGCCGGCCGTGGGCCGGGCGTAACCGAAGGGTGGTGCCGTCGAGCGGTACTGCCGGTGGCGCCACGCGGGCGCCGGGCCGTTACTGCGCTTGTTTCTGTTGCACCTTGGTGCCATCGCGCAGGGTATCCGGCGGATTGACCACCACCGACTCCCCCGCGCTCACGCCCTTGAGGATCTGGCGGTCCTTGCCCATCGCCTGGCCCGCCTCGACCGTGCGCTGCTGCACGCGGTTCTCGTCGCCCAGCACGAAGGCCACCGACGCGCCCTCGCGCTGGACCACCGCACCGCCCGGCACGCGAACGCCCTGCGGCTTGCTGGCCGCCTGCGGCTGCGCCTGTTCCAGGAAGCTGACCCGCACGCCCATCTCCGGCACGATGCGCGGGTCTTTCACTTTCAGTGCCACGCGCACCTTCACCGTGGCCTTGCCACGATCAGCGGTGGGAATGATGGCGATCACCTCGGCCGGGATCTTCCAGTCCGGATAGGCGTTGAGCGTGGCTTCCACCGGCATCTTCGGCTGCACGCGGCCGATGAAGGCTTCACCGACCTCGACTTCGATCTCCAGCGATTCCATGTCGACGATGGTGCCGATGCCGGTACGGGTGAAGCCGCCACCGGCCGACAGTGGCGAGACGATCTCGCCGGGCTGCGCGGCCTTGGCGGTGACCACGCCGGAGAACGGCGCGCGCACGATGTTGTTGTCCACGCCGAGGTCGGCGATGGACAGCTGGTCGTTGGCAACCTTGACGTTGCGCCGTGCGGTTTCCAGCTGCGCACGCAGGCTGTCACGCTGGGCCACGGCCTGGTCGTACTGCGAACGCGAGACCAGCTGCTGTCCGACCAGTGCCTGCAGGCGGCTGGCCTCGGCGGCGGCCTGCTTCTGCTGGGCTTCCAGACCGACCACCTGGCTGCGCGCGGACTGCAGCTGCGAGGCATACAGGCTGCGCTGCGCGTCGGCATCGATCGGGTCCAGGGTGGCCATGATCTGCCCCTGTTCCACCCGCATGCCTTCTTCGATCATCACCTCGCGCACCTTGCCGGTGATCTTGGCCGACACCGTGGCCATGCGCCGGGCGACCACGTAGCCGCTGGCATCGAGTACCGAGCTGCTGGCGCTGCCCTGCTGGATGGCCACGGCCGGCGCGGTGTCCACTTCCACGGTGGGCGCACGGCCGAACAGCGCGAACGCACCGCCGGTCAGCAGCACGATGATCACGACCACGGCGACCCACAGCCAGCGGCGGCCACCACTGCCACCACTGGAGGCTGGCGGCGGCGACTTGCGGTCAATACGGAGTTCCTTCAACAGCTCGGCAGAAGCGTTCATTCGTTCCATCACAGGCGTTCGGGCGGGTGTGACCGGAAGGGCAGACTGCGGCGGTTCCGGCGGTGGAGCGTGCGGTACAGCATGAAGGCAGGTGCATCGGCGATGGCAGTGACAGCTGTCATCCGATGTCATTGACGGCGGCAACTGCGAAATGTGACCACGGCGGCACAGGATGGCAACGTCCCCGCTACCGGTACTGCCCATGGATCCGATCGCTCCGTCGCTGGCCCGCCTGCAGCAGGTGCAGGTGCGTTACCGCGACCATACCGCCCTGCACGGCATCGACCTGCAGGTCCGCGCTGGCCAGGTACTGGCCCTGCTGGGCCGCAACGGTGCCGGCAAGAGTACCGCGATCAGCGTGCTGTTGGGCCTGCGCCGCGCCGACGCCGGCCAGGTCGAGCTGCTGGGCGGTGATCCGCAGCAGCGCGCCAGCCGTATCGGCCTCGGCGTGATGCTGCAGAGCACCAGCCTGCCGCCGATGCTGCAGGTGGATGAACTGGTGGCGCAGGCCAGCGCCTGCTATCCGGATCCGCAGCCGTTGAAGGAGGTACTGCAGCGTGTGGGCTTGCAGGACCTTGCCCGGCGGCGCTATGGGCAGCTGTCCGGCGGGCAGCAGCGCTGTGTGCAGTTCGCCATTGCCATCTGCGGCCGCCCGCGCGTGCTGTTCCTCGATGAGCCCACCACCGGCCTGGACATCCAGGCGCGGCAGGCGATGTGGCAGGCGATCCGGCAGCTGGTGGCCGAAGGCTGCGGTGTGCTGCTGACCACCCACTATCTGGAGGAGGCCGAGGCGCTGGCGCAACGGGTGGTGGTGCTGGAGCAGGGCAGGGTAGTGGCCGAGGCGCCGCTGTCCGAACTGCGCCTGGCCGACCGCCCGCGACGCATCCGCTGCC
>NZ_QAIJ01000343.1:2111-2695 GCF_003060985.1 Stenotrophomonas sp. HMWF023 | reverse complement strand
CCGGCCGAGCCGGTGGTGGCCCGCCTGCTCGCCGCCGATGCGCAGCTGCGTGAACTGGAAGTACAGGGCGCGGCACTGGCCGACGCCTTCCTCGACCTGACCCGGGAGGCAGCATGAACACGTTGACCCGTACCACCGGCGCCGGTGCAGCGCCTTCCGCTTGGCTGCGTAGCCTGCGTCCCTATCGCGCTGAACTGCTGGCCGAGCTGCGTCGCGCCTGGCGCTCGCCATCATTCGTGCTGCCTTCGCTGTTGTTCCCGGTGCTGTTCTACCTGTTGTTCGGCGTACTGCTGGGCCGTGGCCACGCACCGGTCTATCTGCTGGCGACCTACTGCGTGTTCGGCGCGATGGCGCCCTCGCTGTTTGGCTTTGGCGTGCAGTTGGCGCTGGACCGTGAAGGCGGCCTGCTGACCCTCAAGCGCGCCTTGCCACTGCCCTCTGCAGCGCCGCTGCTGGCGCGGTTGGCAATGGCCATGCTGTTCGCAGTGCTGATCGCCGCGATGCTGATGGCGGTGGCGTGCCTCTTCGGTGGCGTGCAGCTGCAGGCGACGCAGGTATTGCAGCTGCTGGCCGTGGCCGCGTTT
>NZ_QAIJ01000343.1:0-2101 GCF_003060985.1 Stenotrophomonas sp. HMWF023 | reverse complement strand
GCCACGTCGGCGCCAGCGCGGCACCGGCCATCGTCAACCTGGTCTACCTGCCGCTGGCCCTGCTGTCGGGGCTGTGGCTGCCGTTGTCGGCGTTGCCGACGGTGTTTTCGACGATGGCGCCGCTGTGGCCGACCTGGCATCTGGCGCAGCTGGCCCTGCCCATTCTTGGCCAGCCGGCACGTGGCGGTGCCGTTGGCCATCTGCTGGTGTTGCTGGGTGTGAGTGCAGCCGCACTGCTGCTGGCGCGCCGCCGCCTGCGCCGGGTCGGCTGAACTGGCATGATCGGCAGCGATCGTCCCCGCCTGGAATCTTCCGTGCCACCGAGCTGGCTTGCGTCCCTGCTGCGCCCCGCACCGGATTCGGCGGTTGCCGACAACCTGCGCCGTGGCAAGCCGGTGTGGGCCGATGCGATCCACCTGTTGTGGACGATATGGGTGTTCATGACCCCGGTGTTCAGTGGCGGCTACACCCTGCGTTGGGTACTGCTGACGCTGGGCAGCTATCCGCTGTTCCTGCTGCTGTACGTGCGCCTGTTGTTGTCGCCGCGCCACCACGCGCCACGCTATGCGCTGGCGATGGTCGCCTTGGCCACGCTGCTGGTGCCCTGGTACCCCTCCGGCATCAGTTATTTCATCTTCGGCTGCGTGATGCTGCGCGTCTGCGGGCGTGGCAGCTGGTGGCTGTACCTGCTGCAGCTGGCGGCCCTGAACGCGGTGTTCTGCACGGTGGCCATGCTGTCGCACTATCCGTGGCAGAGCCTGGTCTGGATACCGGCTGTCTCCTTCATCATCGGCATGGTGGTGAACGTGGAAGCCGTGAACAAGGACAAGGACGCGGCCCTGCAGTTGTCGCAGGAAGAAGTGCGGCGCCTGGCCACCACCGCCGAGCGGGAGCGCATCGGCCGCGACCTGCACGATCTGCTCGGCCACACGCTGTCGCTGATCACATTGAAGCTGGAGCTGGCGCGCAAGCTGTACGACCGCAACGATGCGCGTGCACGGCAGGAAATAGGTGAAGCCGAAGACATCGCGCGCGAGGCACTGGCGCAGGTGCGCAGTGCGGTCACCGGCATCCGTGCCAGTGATCTGGCCGGCGAACTGGCCTCGGCGCGGCTGCTGCTGGAATGCCAGCAGGTGCATCTGCAGTACGCCGTACCGCCGCCGATGCCGGTGGATGTGGAACGTGGATTGGCTTTGGTGCTGCGCGAGGCGGCCACCAATATCGCGCGGCACGCACAGGCCACGCAGGCACGGGTGGACTTCATGATGGAAGGACGACAGTTGGCGATGCATATCCGCGATGACGGCCGGGGCGGCGTGCAGACCGAAGGCAATGGGCTGTGTGGCATGCGCGAGCGCGTGGTGGCTCTTGGTGGCCAGTTGGCGGTGCAGTCGGCGCGTGGCGAAGGCACGGTGTTGACCGTGCGCGTGCCACTGGCAGCAGCGACATCACCGCTGCCCCCCGCCGCACCATGGGTACAGGGCGGTGCCGCATGATCCGCATCGTATTGGCCGAAGACCAGGCGATGGTGCGCGGTGCGCTGTCGGCGCTGTTGGGCCTGGAGCCGGATATCGAGGTACTTGGCAGTGCCGCTGATGGCGAAGCCGCCTGGCGCATGCTGCAGCAGCTGCAGCCGGACATCCTGGTCACCGACATTGAAATGCCGGGGCTGAGCGGACTGGAGCTGGCCCAGCGCATCGCCCGCCATGAACTGCCGATCAAGGTGGTGATCGTGACCACCTTCGCCCGCGCCGGTTTCCTGCGCCGTGCGCTGGAAGCGGGCGTGCTGGGTTATCTATTAAAGGATGCACCGGCCGAGAACCTGGCCGAGGCGCTGCGCAAGGTGAAGCAGGGCATCCGCGCGATAGATCCGCAACTGGCGCTGGATGCGTGGTCGCAGGCCGATCCGCTGACCGACCGCGAGCGCCGCGTGCTGCGCTTGGCGGGCGAGGGCCGTACCGCCAGCGAGATCGCCGAGCAGCTGGGGCTGTCGCACGGCACAGTGCGCAATTACCTGTCCGAATGCATCGGCAAGCTGGGCGTGGCCAACAGGATCGAGGCGTATCGGCTGGCGCGGCAGAAGGGGTGGTTGTAGGGGGGG
>NZ_QAIJ01000342.1:0-1032 GCF_003060985.1 Stenotrophomonas sp. HMWF023 | reverse complement strand
CCCGGACTTCGCCGAGGCCGGCGCCACCTACATCAGCTTCCACCCGGAGGCCAGCCGCCACGTGCACCGCACCATCCAGCTGATCCGCTCGCTGGGCTGCAAGCCGGGCATCGTGCTCAATCCGGCCACACCGGTGGACATCCTCGACTGGGTGCTGGACGACCTCGACCTGGTGCTGCTGATGTCGGTCAACCCGGGCTTCGGCGGCCAGGCGTTCATCCCGTCGGCGTTGGACAAGCTGCGCGTGGTGCGCCAGAAGATCGATGCCAGCGGCCGTGACATCCGCCTGGAGATCGACGGTGGCGTGAAGGCCGACAACATCGGTGAGATCGCTGCCGCAGGTGCCGATACCTTCGTCGCCGGCTCGGCCATCTTCAATGCCAAGACCAGCTACCAGGACGTGATCGCGCAGATGCGCGCCAACGTTGCTGCGGCGCGGGGCTGAGCCATGAACACGGTGGCCGTGTTGAACATCCGCCCGGCCACCGTCGCCGACGCTGGCCTGATCCTGCGCTTCATCCGTGAACTGGCGATCTACGAGAAGGCCGAGCATTCGGTGCAGACCGATGAAATCGGCATCGCCGAAAGCCTGTTCGGCGCCGACGCCACCGCCCGCGCGCTGATCTGCGAGGCGAACGGCGACGCCATCGGCTACGCGGTGTATTTCTACAACTATTCCACCTGGCTGGGTCGCAAGGGCATCTACCTGGAAGACCTGTACGTGAGCCCGGAAAAGCGTGGTTCCGGCGCGGGCAAGGCGCTGCTGAAGTACATCGCCCGCCAGGCGGTGGCTGAAGGTTGCGGCCGCTTCGAGTGGTCGGTGCTGGACTGGAACACGCCGGCCATCGACTTCTACACCGCAGCCGGCGCCAAGCCGCAGGACGAGTGGACGGTGTACCGGCTGGAAGGCGAGGCGCTGCACGATTTCGCCAACGGTTGAAGCGGAATGCATCCACGCATGGCGTGGATGCGCGAATCCGAACGTGGTGGGTGCGAACCTTGGTTCGCACTCTCTACTGCAGGCAAAAAAAA
>NZ_QAIJ01000341.1:23641-24914 GCF_003060985.1 Stenotrophomonas sp. HMWF023 | reverse complement strand
GGTGGGTCCGGTTGCGGGGGCGTGAGCGCCATGGATGGCGCGCCCGAGCCTACATGGACGTATTCACGGCGTCCCCCGCCACCGGACCCACCCTGCCACCCCACGGAATGCCCGCCGTTGATTTGGCCGTTGCCGTTGCCGTTGCTTCGGCTCTGGCTCTGGCCTCTGCGGGTGCCGGGCGCCGCCCGGCCGAAGCCTACCCCCGCTTCCGGTACAATGTCGGGCCCGTTTCCCAACTACGGTTCCCCGGACATGATGGTCCTCGAGGGCGCGCCCGCCCTGTCGCCGTTCCGCCGCGAACGTCTTGAATCCCGCCTGCAGTCCATCGCTCCCTCCCTGCGCATCAGCGGCGCCTGGCACGTCTACTTCGTGCAGGCCGAGGGCACTGCCGCCCCCGACGTCGGTACCCTGTGCCGCATCCTGGAAGCCCGTCCGCAGTCCGAGGCGGTCGCTGACGGTGCGGTCAGTCGCATCGTGGTGCCGCGCCTGGGCACGCTGTCGCCGTGGTCGAGCAAGGCCAGCGAACTGGTCCGCGGTGCCGGCCAGCCGGTGAGCCGGGTCGAGCGTGGCCTGCGCATCGACGTGCAGGGCTGGCCGACAGACGCTGCCGCCCAGCAGGCACTGATCAAGGTGCTGCACGACCCGATGACGCAGTCGGTGCTGGAGACCGTCGATCAGGGCCAGTCCCTGTTCTCGACCCCGGCCCGTGGCGAACTGGAGCGCGTGCCGGTGGACCAGCTGGAGGCCGCCAACCAGCGCCTCGGCCTGGCCATGGCGCAGGACGAGATCGACTACCTGCGCGAGCGCTTCACCGCGCTGGGCCGGTCGCCGTCGGACGTGGAACTGATGATGTTCGCGCAGGCCAATTCCGAGCACTGCCGGCACAAGATCTTCAATGCCAGCTGGACCATCGACGGCCAGGAGCAGGACCGCTCGCTGTTCCGGATGATCAAGAACACCCACCAGCAGACGCCGCAGCACACGCTCAGCGCGTACAGCGACAACGCGGCGGTGATCGAAGGCCATCCGGCCTCGCGCTATCGCCCTGACCCGGACAGCGGCGAGTACCGCCGCGAACCGCAGGTGCCCAGCGCGTTCCAGATCAAGGTGGAAACGCACAACCACCCGACCGCGATCGCGCCGTTCCCGGGCGCCTCGACCGGCGCCGGTGGTGAAATCCGCGACGAAGGTGCAACCGGTCGTGGCGGCAAGCCGAAGGCCGGCCTGAGCGGTTTCTCGGTCTCGCACCTGCGCATTCCCGAACTGCCGCAGC
>NZ_QAIJ01000341.1:23434-23631 GCF_003060985.1 Stenotrophomonas sp. HMWF023 | reverse complement strand
GCGCCTGGCCGAATTCGCGGCGCTGTGCGCACGTGAGCGCTGCCCGTTCGCTGCGGTCGGTGTCGCCACCGCAGCCGAACACCTGGTGGTGGCCTATGGCGCCGTGCCGGGCAACATCCCGGCCGACGCGCCGATCGACCTGCCGATGGACGTGCTGTTCGGCAAGCCGCCGAAGATGCACCGCGATACCGCGCACC
>NZ_QAIJ01000341.1:22802-23424 GCF_003060985.1 Stenotrophomonas sp. HMWF023 | reverse complement strand
CGTGGGAAGCGCCGCGTGCGCTGAACCCGCGCATGGCGCCGGCATTGGAAATCATGACCGACGGCCCGCTCGGCGGCGCTGCGTTCAACAACGAGTTCGGCCGCCCGGCCCTGCTCGGCTACTTCCGCAGCTTCGAACTGCCGGAAGGCGCCGACCTGGTACGCGCCTACGACAAGCCGATCATGCTGGCCGGTGGCCTCGGCGCCATCGATCGCGTGCAGGTCGACAAGATCCTGCTGCAGGACGGCGATGCCGTGATCGTGCTCGGCGGCCCGGCGATGCTGATCGGCCTCGGCGGCGGTGCCGCCAGTTCGGTCGCCTCCGGTGAAAGCGCCGAGGACCTGGACTTCGCCAGCGTGCAGCGCGACAACCCGGAAATGGAGCGTCGCTGCCAGGAAGTCATCGACCGCTGCGTGGCGATGGGTACCAACAACCCGATCAAGTTCTTCCATGACGTCGGTGCGGGTGGCCTGTCCAATGCCATTCCCGAACTGCTGCACGATTCCGGCGTGGGCGGCATCATCGACCTGGGCAAGGTGCCCACCGACGATCCGTCGCTGTCGCCGATGCAGCTGTGGTGCAACGAATCGCAGGAGCGCTACGTGCTCGGTGTGGCGCAGGA
>NZ_QAIJ01000341.1:4657-22792 GCF_003060985.1 Stenotrophomonas sp. HMWF023 | reverse complement strand
GACCTGCAGGAAGCCGGTCTGCGCGTGCTCGCGCACCCGACGGTGGCCTCCAAGAACTTCCTGGTCACCATCGGCGACCGCAGCGTCGGCGGCCTGACCGCGCGCGAGCAGATGGTTGGCCCGTGGCAGCTGCCGGTGGCCGACGTGGCGATCACCCTGGCCGATTTCGACGGCGTGGCCGGCGAGGCGATGGCGCTGGGTGAACGCACGCCGCTGGCGCTGCTGGACGCGGCTGCTTCGGCCCGCATGGCCGTTGGCGAAGCACTGACCAACCTGTGCGCGGCCCCGGTCGATGCGCTGGATGAAATCAAGTTGTCGGCGAACTGGATGGCCGCGGCCGGCCACCCGGGCGAAGACGCGCTGCTGTACGACGCGGTGAAGGCGGTGGGCATGGAACTGTGCCCGCAGCTGGACATCAGCATCCCGGTGGGCAAGGACTCGCTGTCGATGCAGGCGCAGTGGCACGACCAGGGCGAGGCGCACAAGAGCGTGTCGCCGGTGTCGCTGGTGATCACCGCGTTCGCGCCGGTGGCCGATGCACGCCAGCAGCTGACCCCGCTGCTGGATCGCGATATCGACAGTGAGCTGTGGTTGATCGGTCTCGGTGCCGGCAAGCAGCGCCTGGGCGGTTCGATCCTGGCCCAGGTGCACGCGGACCACGGCGATCTGCCGGCGTTCGCCGGTGCCGCCCCGGACCTGGACGACCCGCAGCGCCTGCGCGGCTTCTTCGAGCTGATCCGCGATGCACGCCAGGCTGGCCTGCTGCGCGCGTACCACGACCGCAGCGACGGTGGTGCGTTCGCCGCGCTGTGCGAAATGGCCTTCACCTCGCGCCTGGGCCTGGACATCACCCTCGACGCCTGGGGCGATGATCCGTTCCGCAGCCTGTTCAATGAAGAGCTGGGCGCCGTTGTGCAGATCGCCCGCGAAGACCGCGCCGCGTTCGCCGACCTGGTCGAGCGCCACGCGCTGACCGAGTGCGCGCAGCGCATCGCCAAGCCGACCACCGCGCCGGTGGTGCGGGTGTCGCTGGGCGGTGACTCGCTGGCCGAATGGCGCTGGGAAGCGTTGTTCGACGCCTGGTGGTCGGTGACCCACGCCATGCAGAAGCGCCGCGACAATCCGGCCAACGCCGATGCCGAGCGCGAGATCGCCCGCGCCTTCACCGCGCCGGGCCTGAAGCCGAAGTTGAGCTTCGATCCCAATGAGGATGTCGCCGCACCGTTCGTGCAGACCGGGGCGCGTCCGCGCGTTGCGATCCTGCGCGAACAGGGCGTCAACGGCCAGATTGAAATGGCGAACGCCTTCGAACGTGCCGGCTTCCGCGCATTCGACGTGCACATGAGCGACCTCATCGAAGGCCGCGTGGCGCTGCAGGACTTCACCGGCCTGGTCGCCTGCGGCGGCTTCAGCTACGGCGACGTGCTGGGTGCCGGCCGCGGCTGGGCGACCTCGATCCTCGAGCGCACTGCGCTGCGCGATGCCTTCGCCGCGTTCTTCGCGCGCGAGGCCAGCTTCGCCCTGGGCGTGTGCAACGGCTGCCAGATGATGAGCCAGCTGAAGGACATCATCCCCGGCGCCGAACATTGGCCGCAGTTCCGCCGCAACGCCAGCGAGCAGTTCGAAGCCCGCACCGCGCTGCTGGAAGTGGTGGAGTCGCCGTCGATCCTGCTGCGTGGCATGGCCGGTTCGCGCCTGCCGGTGGCGGTGGCGCATGGCGAAGGCCAGGCGGTGTTCGACAACGCCGTCGACCAGGCCACGGCCCGTGTCGCGTTGCGCTACATCGACGGCAACGGCAACGTCGCCAGCCAGTACCCGCTGAATCCGAACGGCTCGCCGGACGGCATCACCGGCCTGACCAGCACCGACGGCCGGGTGACCATCATGATGCCGCACCCGGAGCGCACCCCGCGCGCGCTCAACCTGAGCTGGGCCCCGGCCGAGTGGCAGGGCGATTCACCGTGGATGCGCATGTTCCGCAACGCGCGGGTGTGGTGCGGCTGATCGCACACGCGTTGCGCAGCTGACGATGCCATCGCGTATGGAAACCCGCCGGGAAACCGGCGGGTTTTTCTTTTTGAATACGGAAACTCCTGTGCTGGCCATCAGTTACATACGTTTTCATATGTGAGGATTCCCTCACGCACACCTAACAAAATACGTACATAAACAAGTGAAACAGTGAACTGCTTCACGGCAATGGCTTTTGCTGCGTCAAACTCTTGACGATTCGCAAAGATGCCGTTAACACTTGACCCCCGTTTCAAATCTGTTCATCCCGCAGTAACCGCACGGCGCATGCGCTCGGTTTTCTGTCCCTGCGCGCCGTTCGGCAATACCCCGCAGTAAATCACGCGAATAACGCCCCCAGGGGACGTTGAACCACGAAGGTTCGGCGGTGGCGTTGCTTTGCCCAAAACCAGTCCAATCAGGAGCCGTACCGATGAATCGGATTTATCGCAAGGTCTGGAACAAAGCATTGGGTCAGTTGGTGGTGGCCTCGGAACTGGCCTCTTCCAGCTCATCAGGCGGGGTCGTTGACCAGCGCCGCAGTGCGACGGATGCCGCGCCGGCACGACTGGCCGCAGCGTTGGCCTTGGCCTTGGCAATGGGACTGGGAATGACCGGCATCGCTTCGGCGCAGTCGGTCGAGATTGGCGGCAGCGCGAACTGCGTGGTGCTCAACAGCAAAGTGGTGGACAAGTGCGCGGTCGATGGCACTGCCAGCGCCAAGGGCAGCAATGCCGTGGCGATCGGTGCGGGTACCAGTGCCACCGGCGCCAACAGCGTGGCGCTGGGCGCCGGTTCCAAGGCAGCGCGCGCCAACACCGTCTCTGTCGGTGATGCTGGCAAGGAACGGCAGGTGACCAACGTCGCCGCCGGTACCGCCGCCACCGATGCAGTGAACAAGGCGCAGCTGGATGCACAGGCACGCGCCACGCAGGCGGCGCTTGCGCAGGCGGCGGCCGAGGGCAGCCGTTATTTCAAGGCCGATGGCGCGGGTGACAACAGCGACGCGGCGAAGATCGAAGGCGACGGCGCGATTGCCGTCGGCAGTGGCAGCCAGTCGCTGGCCAACGCCACCACTGCGGTCGGCACCCAGGCGATTGCTGCGGGCGTCGGTGCAAGTGCCTTCGGCCAGAACGCGCTCGCCTTCGGTGACGCCAGCGTGGTGGTCGGGCAGAGCGCGGCCGCATTCGGCCTTGGCGATACCGCCGTTGGTGCCCATGCCGTGGCCGCCAGCGAGAACGGCGCAGCCACCGCACTGGGTGCACTGTCCGAAGCCAGCGCCGATGGCGCCACGGCAGTGGGTGCAGGCGCAGTGGCGATGGGCCCGGGCAGCACGTCGCTGGGCCGCGGTGCAACTGCCGCCAACGAAGCCTCCATTGCCGTCGGTGCGTTCAGCACGGCGGTGGGCGAGTACAGCACCGCGCTGGGTTCCAATTCGGCCGCCGTGGCCACCGGCAGCGTGGCACTGGGCGCCGGCTCGCTGGCCGATCGCGTGGATACCGTGTCGGTGGGTGCGGTCGACTACGGCCTGACCCGGCAGATCACCAGCGTTGCCGCAGGTACCGAAGATACCGATGCGGTCAACGTCGGCCAGTTGAAGGACGTGGCAGCGGTAGCCGATACCACCGCCAAGCGCTTCCAGGCCACCGGCAGCAGCAACAGCGATGCCGGTGCATTGGCCGAGGGAGATGACGCGCTCGCTGCTGGCGAAGCCGCCAATGCGATCGGCAACGGCACGACCGCCGTCGGTGCAGGTGCTACCGCCGTCGCGCAGAACGCCACTGCGGTCGGCAACAATGCGCTGGCGTCGGGCCAGAACAGTGCGGCCTTCGGCAACAACGCGCAGGCAGTCGGTCCGGGCAGCGTCGCCGTCGGCGGTGCTGCGGTGGATGCCGATGGCAATCCGCTGATCACCAGTGGTGGCGTGCCGGTAGAGACCGGCGCCACCAGTGCCGGGGTCGGTGGTACCGCCGTCGGCGCCAGCGCCGATGCAGGCGGTTTCGCCGCCTCGGCGTACGGCGTGGGTGCCTACGCGGCAGGTGCGCAGTCGTCGGCGTTCGGCGCGGTCTCCAATGCCATCGGCGATTACTCCACGGCTGTCGGTACGCAGAGCAACGCTACCGGCACCAGCAGCGTGGCCATTGGTGGTCCGGCCGATCTGATTCCGGGCCTGGGCTTCTTCGTGCAGACCCAGGCCAGCGGCGAAGCGGCCACGGCCGTTGGTGCCGGTGCGATCGCCAGCGGCGACCATGCCGTGGCCAACGGCAGTCTGACCGAGGCCTCCGGTGCCGAGTCGGTCGCAGTGGGCTACTTCGCCTATGCACCGGGCGAGAACGCCAGCGCACTTGGGGCGCAGACCTGGGCCAGTGGCGCGCAGAGCACCGCCGTCGGCTACTACGCCACCGCGCGCGGTGCCAACAGCGTTGCACTGGGTGCGAATTCTGAAGCGGTGCGCGCCAACAGCGTGGCCGTGGGCAGTGCCGGCAACGAGCGGCAGATCACCAGCGTGGCCGCCGGCAGCGAAGCCACCGATGCCGTGAACAAGGCACAGCTGGACGCCGTGGCCAGCACCGCCGACACCACCGCACGCTTCTTCCAGGCACAGCCGGAAAGCGGCAGCGATGCCGGCGCCTATGCAGAGGGTGAGGGTGCGGTAGCGGCCGGTTCGGCCAGCAACGCCATCGGTGCCGGTGCGCTGGCACAGGGCGCAGGCGCTGCGGCCATCGGCGCCGACAGCGTGGCACTGGGTCGCAATACCTTCGCCGACGGCGACGGTGCAGTGGCCGTGGGTGGCCTCGGCCAAGCCTACGACGAATACAACCAGCCCCTGCTGGATGACCAGGGCAACCCGGTGCAGATCGGCACCACCGCTTCGGCCGGTTCCACCGCCGTCGGCAATGCTGCGCAGGCGACCGGTGCCAGCAGCAGCGCCTTCGGCAATGCGGCACAGGCCACCGGCGACAACAGCTTTGCGGCAGGCGGCAAGTCGCGCGCTACCGGCAGCTATGCCGTCGCCATCGGTGACAGCGCCTTCGCCAAGTCCGACGACAGCACCGCAGTGGGTGGCTACAGCACCGCCAGCGAGGAGGGCGCTACTGCCTTCGGTGCCGGCGCCTGGGCCACCGGCCGCAATGCCTCGGCGTTTGGTCCGGCGGCATGGGCCAGCGCCAACGGCGCAACCTCCATCGGCTACAACAGCTGGGCCAACGGCACCAGTTCCACCGCCGTCGGCCGCGGCGCCTTCAGCTACGGCGACAACAGTATTGCGCTGGGCTTCCAGGCGCTCGGCAACAGCATCAACAGCATCGCCATCGGCACCAACACGGTGGCCGGCGGCGAAAGCGCGATCGCCCTGGGCGCGGGCAGTACGGCCAGTGGCAACAACGCGGTTGCGCTGGGTGCCGGTTCGGTGGCCAGCCGCGACCGCAGCGTGTCGGTGGGCAGCGCCGGCAACGAGCGGCAGATCACCAGTGTGGCAGCCGGTACCCAGGCCACCGATGCGGTGAACAAGTCGCAGCTCGATGCGGTTGCAGCCAGTGCGGCGACCACCAGCAAGTACTTCCAGGCCAGTGGCAGCGCCGACAGCGACGCCGGCGCCTACGTGGAAGGTGACAACGCGCTGGCCGCCGGTGAGTCTGCCAACGCCATCGGCAACGGCGCAACCGCGCTGGGCAGTGGTGCCAATGCGCTGGCCAGCAATGCACAGGCCATCGGCTTCAATGCGCTGGCCACTGCAGCCAATGCCAGCGCCATCGGTGCCAACGCACAGGCGACCGGCGAATACGCCACCGCTCATGGTGCAGAGAGCGAAGCCAGTGGCGAGCAGAGTGCGGCCTTCGGTGCGGCCTCGGTGGCCAGCGGCGCCGGCAGCACCGCCACCGGCGTGTTGTCCGAGGCCAGCGGCGAGGAAGCCGTGGCGGTGGGCTACTTCAGCAACGCCAGCGGTGAGGCCGCCACGGCGGTCGGCAGTGAAAGCGTGGCCAGCGGCACCGCTTCGGCCGCGTTCGGCATCGGCGCCGAAGCGACCGGCGGCTACAGCACGGCTATCGGTGGTTACGCCAACGCATCGGCATTCAACGCCACCGCCTTCGGCAACTTCGCCAACGCCTCCGGCTCCAACAGCGTTGCGCTCGGCGGCGATTCCGAAGCGTCTGGTGCCTACAGCACCGCCACCGGCCAGGGCAGCCTGGCTACCGGCACCAATGCCGTGGCCGTCGGTGGTTCGTTGTTCGGCCTGCTGGCGACCGAAGCATCCGGCGACTATTCCACCGCGGTCGGTGGCGGCGCCTATGCGCCGGGCATCAACAGCACCGCGCTGGGCAATGCGGCGGAATCGCGCGGTGCCAACAGCGTGGCGCTGGGTGCCGATTCGATTGCCGACCGCGACAACACTGTGTCGGTGGGTGGCGGCGGCAACACCCGCCAGATCACCAACCTGGCAGCGGGTACCCAGGGTACCGACGCGGTGAACAAGGATCAGCTGGACGCAGTGGCCGCCGAAGGGGCCAAGACCAGCAAGTACTTCCAGGCCAGTGGCAGCGCCGACAGCGATGCTGGTGCCTACGTGGAAGGCGACAGCGCGCTGGCTGCCGGTGAGGCCGCCAATGCGATCGGCACTGGCGCCACCGCACTTGGCAGTGGCGCAACGGCGGTAGCCGCGAACGCTACAGCGTTGGGCTTCAACAGCCTGGCCAGTGGTGGCAATGCGGCCGCAGTGGGCAACAACGCGCAGGCGACCGGTGAAGACAGCGCGGCGCTCGGCAGCGGTGCGGTGGCCAGCGGCATCAGCGCCACCGCCACGGGCACCGCTGCACAGGCCAGCGGCGTCTACAGCACCGCCAACGGTGCGGAGGCTGTCGCCAGCGGTGCGCAGTCGCTGGCCAGTGGTTTCCGCAGTGCCGCCTCGGCCGATGGCACCACCGCCATCGGTGGTTACAGCGAAGCCAGCGGCCGTCTCGGCACCGCGCTGGGCTACGGCTCGGCGGCGACCGGTGCCAACACCACGGCTGTCGGCTTCGGTGCAGCAGCGGCAGGCAGCGGCGCGGTCGCCGTCGGTCAATCCAGCGAAGCCAGCGGCGATGAGAGCGTGGCCATCGGTGGCAGCACCTTCTTCGGCCTGGTGCCGTCGCGTGCCAGTGGCTACGGCGCAGCGGCGTTCGGCGCCGGTGCCTGGGCTACCGACGACTACGCCACCGCCATCGGCTGGAACTCGTGGGCCGATGGCGCCGAGTCCACCGCGCTGGGTGCCAGCGCTACCGCCAACGGTGCCAACAGCGTGGCTCTGGGTGCAGGCTCCAAGGCTGACCGTGACAACACCGTGGCCGTCGGCAGTGCCGGCAGCGAACGCCAGGTGACCCATGTGGCCGCCGGTACCGAGGGCACCGATGCGGTCAACAAGAACCAGCTCGATGCCGTCGCTGCCACGGCGGACAAGACCAGCAAGTACTTCCAGGCCAGCGGCAGCGCCGACAGCGATGCCGGTGCCTACGTGGAAGGCGACAACGCACTGGCTGCCGGTGAAGCGGCCAATGCGATCGGCAACGGCGCCACCGCGCTCGGCAGTGGTGCCACGGCGGTGGCCGCGAACGCGACTGCCGTGGGCTTCAACACGCTGGCCACGGGCACCAATGCGGCCGCGGTGGGCAGCAACGCACAGGCCACCGGCGAAGACAGTGCCGCACTCGGCAACGGCGCGGTGGCAAGTGGCATCAGCGCTACCGCCACCGGCACCGCTGCACAGGCCAGCGGCGTCTACAGTACGGCCAACGGTGCGGAGGCTGTCGCCAGCGGTGCGCAATCGCTGGCCAGTGGTTTCCGCAGTGCGGCCTCTGCCGATGGCACTACCGCCATCGGTGGCTACAGCGAAGCCAGCGGCCGCCTCGGCACCGCACTGGGCTACGGCTCGGCCGCGACCGGTGCCAACACCACGGCTGTCGGTTTCGGAGCGGCAGCAGCAGGCAGCGGCGCGGTCGCCGTCGGTCAATCCAGCGAAGCCAGTGGCGCAGAGAGTGTCGCCATCGGTGGCAGCACCTTCTTCGGTCTGATCCCGTCGCGTGCCAGCGGTACCGGTGCAGCGGCCTTTGGCGCCGGTGCCTGGGCCACCGACGACTACGCCACCGCGATCGGTTGGAATGCGTGGGCCGATGCGGCTGACAGCACCGCGCTGGGTGCCAGCGCTACCGCCAGCGCTGCCAACAGCGTCGCCCTCGGCGCAGGCTCGAAGGCGGACCGTGCCAACACGGTGGCCGTCGGCAGCGCAGGCAACGAACGCCAGGTCGCCCACGTTGCTGCTGGCACCGAGACCACCGATGCGGTGAACAAGGGCCAGCTGGATGCGGTGGCCAGCGTCGCCGACAAGACCAGCAAGCACTTCCAGGCCAGCGGCAGTGCCGACAGCGATGCCGGGGCTTATGTCGAAGGTGACAACGCGCTGGCTGCGGGTGAAGCGGCCAATGCGATCGGCAACGGTGCCAGTGCGCTCGGCAGCGGTGCCACCGCAGTTGCGGCCAACGCCACCGCGGTCGGCTTCAATGCGCTGGCCAGCGGCGCCAACGGCGCGGCGCTGGGCAACGCGGCACAGGCCACCGGCGTAGACAGCGTGGCGCTGGGCAGTGGTGCTGCCGCCAGCGAGCTCGGCGCCAGTGCCACCGGCGCCGGTGCACAGGCCAAGGGTGCCTACAGCACCGCCAGTGGCGCGCAGTCCACCGCCAGCGGCACGCAGTCGCAGGCCAGTGGCTTCCGTGCCACCGCAACGGCCGACGGCACGTCGGCGCTGGGCAGCTACGCCGAGGCCAGCGGACGCCTCGGTACCGCTGTCGGCTACAGCGCCAAGGTCACCGCCGCCGGTTCCACGGCGGTAGGTTTCGGTGCCACCGCAAGTGCCGCCAACAGTGCGGCGCTGGGTGCCTCCTCGGTCGCCGATCGTGCCAATACCGTGTCGGTGGGCAGCGCAGGCGCAGAGCGGCAGATCACCCGCGTTGCCGCCGGCACCCAGGCCACCGATGCAGTCAACCGCGCACAGCTGGATGCGGTCGCTTCCACCGCAGACACCACCAGCCGCCACTTCCGCGCCAGCGGCAGTGGCACCGCAACCGCCAGCGGCACCGACGCTGTGGCCATCGGCTCGGCGGCCAACGCCGGCGGTGCACGCAGCAACGCACTGGGTGCCAATGCCTCGGCCATTGGTGGCGGCGCGCTTGCGCTGGGTGCCAACAGCGGCGTCACCGGGACCAACTCGGTCGCCCTCGGCACCGGTGCGCGCGCCCTGGAAGCCAACGTGGTGTCGGTCGGTGGCGGCAACGGCACTGCCGGCCCTGCCACGCGCCGCATCGTCAACGTTGCCGATGGCCGCATCACCGCCGGCAGCAGCGATGCCGTGACCGGTTCGCAGCTCAACGTCACCAACCAGCGTGTGGGTGCGGTGGAAACCCGGGTCGGTGATTTCGACTCGCGCATCGCCACCGTTGAAACCAGCACGGCCAGTTCGGTCGGCTACGACGATGCCAGCCGTGACCGCCTGACCCTGGCCGGTATCCAGGGCACCACCATCGACAACGTCGGCGCGGGCAGCGTCGCCTCCGGCAGCCGCCAGGCGATCAATGGTGGCCAGTTGTTCCAGTCGCTCAGCGATGCCGCCAGCTTCCTCGGCGGCGGTGCCAGCGTCGGCATGCAGGGCGTGTTCGTCGCGCCGAACTATGTGATCCAGGGCTCCACCTACAGCAACGTCGGCGACGCGCTGGGCGCACTGGACCGCAAGGTCAGCGAGATCGATCGCCGCACCGCCAGCGGCACGCGTTCCGGCGCGGCCAGCCTGCGTTCGATGGCCGCTCCGCTGGACGCTGATGCGGCCGGCGCGGCCACGGCTTCGGCCACCGCCGATACGAGCCTGGCCGATGGCGGGTCGGCAACGGCCACTGCCCGTGTGCAGGGCACTCCGACCGCAGCCAGCGCAGGCAATGCACAACCGGCACTGGTCGCAGGCGGTGGCATCAACGCCGTCGCGATGGGTGATGGCGCTGTCGCCAGCGGTGCATCGTCCACCGCGGTCGGCCAGGGCGCGAGTGCAACGGCAGCCAATGCGGTGGCGCTGGGCCAGGGCTCGGTTGCCGATCGCGCCAACACCGTCTCGGTCGGCAGCGAGGGCAACGAACGCCAGGTCACCAACGTGGCGGCTGGTACCACCGCAACCGATGCGGTCAACAAGGGCCAGCTGGACCGTGGCATCACCACCGCCAACAGCTACACCGACAGCCGCGTGCAGGCGGTCACCGACAGCTTCGATGTGTTCAAGGGCGAAGTTGATGGACGCCTGCGCCACATGGATCGTCGCATCGACCGCCAGGGCGCGATGAGCTCGGCGATGCTCAACATGGCTACCAGTGCCGCCGGTATCCGTACCCAGAACCGGGTTGGCGTCGGCATCGGTTTCCAGGGGGGCGAGTCGGCCATGTCGCTGGGCTACCAGCGCGCGATCAGCGATCGCGCCACGGTCACCATCGGTGGTGCCTTCAGCAGTGATGACAGCTCGGTCGGCGTTGGTGCCGGCTTCGGCTGGTAAGTGCGCAACAACGTGCCGGTGGGCAACCCCATCGGCACGTCGAGCAGTGAGCGCCAAAGGGGCGTGGCACGGCAACCCTGGTGGGCCAGCCAGGGCAGTCGCAGGGAGTGATGGCCGTAGTGAGCTCCGTCCGTGCAACGGGCGGAGAAGGAAAGCTCAACCATGACCTTGAAGAGGATTTCGAACGTGACCAAGAAGCAGACCCTTCGCATCAATGTGCTGGCTGCCGCCGTGCTGTCGTTGACTGTCGGCGTCGGTGCCGCCCATGCGACCGGACAGGGCGTGGCCAAGGAGCCGTCGCGCCTGGCCAGCGCTGCCCAGCAGAGCGTGGACGGCGTCATCATCAAATACCGCAGCGGCACGGCCGCCTCCAGCGACCGCTCGGCCAAGCTGTCGGTGGTGCAGTCGGCGCTGTCGCGCGCCATCGTCAGCACCGGTACCACCAGCCGCGCTGCTGCGCTGGCTCCGCAGGTCGAGCGCAGGCTCGGCACCGGTGCCGACCTGGTCCGGCTGAAGTCCAGGCTCGGAAACGCCGACATGCAGAAGGTGCTGGCTGAACTGAATGCCGATCCGTCGGTGCAGTACGCCGTCGCCAACGTGCGCCTGCAGCGCTCGGAACTGCGTGCCTCCGACGCGCAGCCGTCGCTGGTGCCCAACGATCCGGACTACCAGCGCCTGCAGTGGAACTTCCACAACGCCACCGGTGGCGTGAACGCGCAGCCGGCATGGGACGTATCGCAGGGCGAAGGCGTGGTGGTGGCCGTGCTCGATACCGGCATCATCCCCAACGTGCCCGACTTCGGCAGCAACCTGCTGGAAGGCTACGATTTCATCAGTGACAAGGAAACCTCGCGTCGTCCGAACGATGGTCGTGTACCGGGTGCCACCGATTACGGCGACTGGGTGGAAACGGCCAACGAGTGCTACACCGGCTCGCTGCCCGATGACAGCTCCTGGCACGGCACGCACGTAGCCGGCACCATCGCCGAAGTGGCCAACAACGGTTCGGCCGTGGCTGGCCTGGCCTACAAGGCCAAGGTCCTGCCGGTGCGCGTGCTCGGCAAGTGCGGCGGCACCCTGGCCGACATCAGCGACGCCATCATCTGGGCCTCCGGCGGTACCGTGCAGGGCGTTCCGGCCAATGCCAACCCGGCCGAGATCATCAACATGAGCCTGGGCGGCGGCGGTGCCTGTGATGCCGCGTACCAGGATGCGATCAACGGTGCGGTCTCGCGCGGCACCCTGGTGGTGGTGGCCGCCGGCAACGATACCGACAACGCCTCCAAGTACCGTCCCTCCAGCTGCGCGAATGTAGTCGCCGTGGGTGCGACGCGCGTGACCGGTGGCATCACCTACTACTCCAACTACGGCACGGTGGTCGACCTGGCAGCGCCGGGCGGTGGCGGTAGCGTGGATGGCAACCCGAACGGCTACATCTGGCAGATCGGCACCGACGCAACGCAGGGCCCGACCGGCGGCCAGTGGATCTACATGGGCAAGGGCGGCACGTCGATGTCCTCGCCGCACGTTGCCGCCGTGGCTGCCATGGTACAGAGCGCGTTGATCGCCAAGGGCAAGGAGCCGTTGGCCCCGGCCGCACTGGAAACGCTGCTGAAGCAGAGCGCGCGCAAGTTCCCGGTGACCATCCCGGCGGCGACCCCGATCGGCACCGGCATCCTTGATGCCAAGGCCGCGCTGGATGCCGCGCTGAAGGAGCCGTGCACCGAGAACTGCGAGCCGGAAGGCATTCCGCTGACCAACAAGGTGACCGTGGGTGGGCTGACCGGTGCGGCCGCCAGCGAAACCGTCTACACCTTCGAAGCGGCGGCCGGCAAGACGCTGAGCGTGCTGACCTACGGTGGCAGCGGCAACGTGTCGGTGTATCTGGCGCAGGGCCGCGTGCCCACCGCGACCGACAACGATGCCAAGTCGACCCGCCCGGGCAATACCGAAACCGTGCGCGTAGCCAAGCCGGTGGCCGGTACCTACTACATCAAGGTGGTGGGTGAGGCCGCTTACAGCGGGGTGAGCATCCTGGCGACCCAGTAATAACTGACTGTCGTAAATGAATAAGCGAGGCCCGTCACCTGTGTGACGGGCCTCGTCTTTTTACGAAAGAAGAATCGGAGAGGGTGGAAACCACGGCTTAACTGCTAAAGTCGGGACGATCGACAGGAGAGTCACGTGAACGCGCTCGCTGCCACCGCCATCGACGACACTGAAGGCCGCATCCTCGATGCGCTGCTGGCACGTGGTCGTCTCAAGGAAGGAGATCTGGCGCGTGCGCGGCCGCTGCATGCCGAGGCCGGTGGCAGCCTGCTCGGCCTGCTGGTCCGGCTTGGGCTGGTGTCCGAACGTGACCAGGCGCAGGCCAGCGCCGATGTGCTGGGCCTGCCGCTGCTGGAAGGACGGCAGCTGCCTGAGTCGCCACCGCAGGCACTGGCCGAAGGCCTGCCGCTGTCGCTGCGCTTCCTCAAGCAGTTCCACGTCTGCCCGCTGGCGCTGGATGAACACGGCGTGCAGCTGTGGCTGGCCGACGCCCATGACCCTTACCCGCAGCAGGCCGTGCAGCTGGCACTGGGTGTGCCGGTCACGCCGCTGCTGGGCATGCGCGCGGAGATCGATGACCTGGTCGAGCGCTGGTTCGGCCAGGGCCGCAGTGCGATGGGGGCCATCGTGGAAACCGCCGATGGCGAAGGCGGCGCAGTGGACGATATCGAGCACCTGCGCGATCTCGCCTCGGAAGCGCCGGTGATCCGCCTGGTCAACCTGGTGATCCAGCGCGCGGTCGAACTGCGCGCATCGGACATCCACGTCGAACCTTTCGAAAACCGGCTGAAAGTGCGTTACCGCGTCGATGGCGTGCTGGTCGAAGGCGAGAGCCCGCCGGCCAACCTGACCGCCGCGGTGATCAGCCGCATCAAGATCATGGCCCGGCTCAACATCGCCGAGCGCCGCCTGCCGCAGGACGGCCGCATCATGCTGCGCGTGCAGGGCAAGGAACTGGACCTGCGTGTCAGCACGGTGCCCACCGCGCACGGCGAAAGCGTGGTGATGCGCCTGCTCGATCGCGAGACGGTGGTGTTCGACTTCCACCGGCTGGGCTTCACCGATGCCTTCCTGCCGCAGTTCCGCAAGGTGCTTGAACAGCCGCACGGCATCCTGCTGGTGACCGGGCCCACCGGCTCGGGCAAGACCACCACGCTGTACACCGCGCTGAGCCAGCTCAACACCGCCGACGTCAAGATCATCACCGTTGAAGATCCGGTCGAGTACCAGATCGAAGGCATCAACCAGATCCAGGCCAAGCCGCAGATCGGGCTGGATTTCGCCAATGCGCTGCGCAGCATCGTGCGCCAGGATCCGGACATCATCATGATCGGCGAAATGCGCGACCTGGAAACCGCGCGCATCGCGATCCAGTCGGCGTTGACCGGCCACCTGGTGCTGTCCACGCTGCATACCAACAATGCGGCAGGCGGCATCACCCGCCTGCTCGACATGGGCGTGGAAGACTATCTGCTCACCTCCACCATCAACGGCATCCTGGCCCAGCGCCTGGTGCGCCGGCTGGAGCCGACCCACGCCGAGCGCTATGAAGCCTCGCCGGAAGAAATCGAGCGCTTCGACCTGCGTCGCCTGCAGCCGCAGGGAACGATCCACCTGTATCGGCCGAAGCCGTCGGCGCTGGCGCCGACCGGTTACCTGGGGCGCACCACCATCATGGAGTTCCTGGTGATGAACGACGCGCTGCGGCGTGCGGTGATGCGCCGCGATGGCATGGGCGAGATCGAACGCATCGCCCGTGAAGCCGGCATGCGCACCATGTACGAGGACGGCCTGGGCAAGGCCCTGAGCGGGCAGACGACCCTCGAGGAAGTCCTGCGCGTGACCGAGGAAGGCTGATGCGCGCGCAGGGACGACGCTGACATGCCGAATTACCGTTACAAAGCGCTGAATACACACGGTGAAGTGTTCGACGGGCAGATGGAAGCGGCCAGCGAGGCCGAGCTGGTCGCTCGCCTGCAGGACCAGGGCCATCTGCCGATGGAAACGCAGCTGGCCGACGGTGGTGCGGTTGGCGGCAGCAGCCTGCGTGGCCTGTTCCGCCAGCGTCCGCTGCAGGGTGCGGCATTGCTGCAGTTCACCCAGCAGCTGGCGACGCTGCTCGGTGCCGGGCAGCCACTGGACCGCGCGCTGTCGATCCTGCTCAGCCTGCCTGAAGACGAGCGCTCGCGCCGCGCGATCACCGACATCCGCGACGTGGTGCGCGGTGGCGCGCCGTTGTCGACCGCGCTGGAGCGCCAGCATGGCCTGTTCTCGCGCCTGTACGTGAACATGGTGCGCGCCGGTGAAGCCGGTGGCAGCCTGCACGACACCCTGCAGCGCCTGGCCGATTATCTTGAACGCAGCCGTGCGCTGCAGGGCAAGGTGATCAACGCGCTGGTGTACCCGGCGATCCTGCTGGTGGTGGTGGGCGGTGCGCTGCTGTTCCTGCTGGGTTATGTGGTGCCGCAGTTCGCACAGATGTACGAAAGCCTGGACGTGGCGTTGCCGTGGTTCACCAACCTGGTGCTGCAGCTGGGCTTGTTCGTACGCGACTGGTGGGTGCTGCTGCTGGTGGTGCCGGGCGTGCTGCTGCTGTTGTTCGAACGCAAGGCGCGGCAGCCCGCGTTCCGTCTGGCGCTGGATGCCTGGCTGCTGCAGCGCCGCGGTATCGGCCGCCTGCTGGGCGAACTGGAAACCGCGCGGCTGGCGCGCACCCTGGGGACACTGCTGCGCAACGGCGTGCCGCTGCTGGCGGCGCTGGGCATCGCCCGCAACGTGCTCGGCAACCGTGCACTGGCGGCAGACCTGGAAACCGCCGCCGACGAGGTCAAGAACGGCACCGGCCTGTCGCTGGCACTGTCGCGTGGCAAGCGCTTTCCCCGGCTGGCCCTGCAGATGATCCAGGTCGGCGAGGAGTCCGGCGCGCTCGATACCATGCTGCTGAAAGCGGCTGATACTTTCGAACAGGACAGTGCCCGCCGCATCGACCGCCTGCTGGCGGCGATGGTGCCGGCGATCACCCTGGTGCTGGCCTCGGTGGTCGGTGCGGTGATCGTGGCCGTGCTGGTGCCGTTGTACGACCTCACCAACGCCATCGGCTGACGATGGCCTCCTTCGCAACCCCGACATCCCGTACCTGAAAGGACCGACCATGATTGCTTCCCGTCGACCGATCCGCCTTTCCTTCACTGCCGCACGCCACCAGTCGGGCATGAGCCTGCTGGAGATCATCATCGTCATCGTGCTGATCGGCGCGGTGCTGACGCTGGTCGCCAGCCGCGTGCTCGGCGGCGCCGACCGTGGCAAGGCCAACATCGCCAAGGCGCAGGTGCAGACCGTTGCCTCCAAGGTCGACAACTACCAGATCGACACCGGCAAGCTGCCTGCCTCGCTCAGCGACCTGGTGACCGCACCGGCCGGCGTCGGTGGCTGGCTGGGCCCGTATGCCAAGCCCGCCGACCTCAACGACCCGTGGGGCCACGCGCTGGAGTACCGCGCACCGGGCGAAGGCCAGGCGTACGAGCTGATCAGCCTGGGCAAGGACGGCAAGGCCGGCGGCAGCAGCGTCGACGCTGACATCCGCTACCAGCCGTAAGCACGCATGCTGCTTTTCCTGCCGCGCCGGTTGTCACGCCCGCGCCTGCACGGCAGGCGCGCAGCGGGGCTGTCGCTGCTGGAAATGCTGCTGGTGATCGCGTTGATCGCGGCTATCGGCCTGATCACCGCCGCCGGCATGTCGCGTGGCTTTGCCGGCATGCAGCTGCGCAGCGCCGGCAAGGACATCGCCAACCAGTTGCGCATGGTGCGCGCGCAGGCGATTGCCCGCGGCGAGCCACAGCGCTTCGTGATCGAACCGGCGCAGCATCGCTGGCAGGGCGCCAACCAGCGCCACGGTGAAGTGCCTGCCAAGCTGAAGGTGCAGTTCGAAGGTGCCGCGCAGCTGGCCACCGCGCCTGGCCAGGGCGTGATCGAATTCCATCCCGACGGGGGCTCCAGCGGCGGCCGTATCCGCCTGCAGCTGGAGAGTGCCGAGTGGCGCATCGATGTGGGCTGGTTGACCGGTGAAGTCCGCTCCGGACCGTGGCGGGCGCAATGAGGTCGCGCGCCCGTGGCTTCACCCTGCTTGAAGTGATCATTGCCTTCGCATTGCTTGGGTTGGCGCTGACCCTGTTGCTGGGCAGCCTGTCCGGTGGCGCGCGCCAGGTGCGCGATGCCGAGCTGCGCACGCGCGCGGTGCTGCACGCACAGTCATTGCTGGCCGCCGCTGGCGTGGAAGCGCCACTGCAGGCCGGCAGCCAACAGGGCGAGTGGGAGCAGGGGCGTTATCACTGGCAGCTGCAGGTGCAGCCCTGGGCCGAGCCGCGCAGTGGTGCGCTGCCCGCTGTGCAGTCGCCGGGTGCACCGTGGCTGGCGGAACTGCAGCTGCAGGTGCGCTGGGGTGACAGCGAGCGTGAACAGATGCGCTGGCGCAGCCTGCGTCTGTTGCAACCGGCCCTGGAGAATGCGCGATGAGGCGCCGTGCGCGGGGCTTCACCCTGATCGAAGTCATGCTGGCCACCGTGCTGCTGGCCGGCGGCCTGGCATTGGCGTTCGCCAGCGTGCGCTCGGCGATGGCGATCAGCCAGCGCGGCGAGCAGATTGCCGCGCAGAGCGAACGCATGCGGGCAGTGCAGGCCCTGCTGCGGCGCCAGCTCGCCAGTGCCCTGCGCAGCCCGCTGGAAGTGCCCGATCCCACCCGTGAACCGGTGTTCTTCCAGGGCGACGATCAGGGCATGCAGTTCGTAGCCGACCTGCCGGGCTATCTCGGTCGCGGCGGCCCGTACCTGCATGCGCTGCAGGTGGATGGCGCAGCCGGGCACCGCCGCTTGCTGCTGGAGCTGGTGCTGCTGCAGGAAGGCGAGCGCATCGAAGAGAACCCGCCGCGTCCGCCCGAAGTGCTGGCGGAGGAATTGAAGGACGTACGGCTGCGCTATCGCGGCGTCGACGCCAGCAACGGGCAGATGACCGACTGGTTGCCCCGTTGGGATGACACCCGGCGCCTGCCGTTGCTGGTGGAAGTGCAGATCGTGCCAAGCAGGGGCACGCCGTGGCCGCCGCTGGTGGTGGCACTGCGCGCCGGCGGCAGCGGAGGCGCGCGATGAAACGTCCACGTGGTGCCGCGCTGGTACTGGTGCTGTGGCTGATCGCGCTGATGACCGCGCTGGTCGGCGCTTTTGCGCTCAGCGCACGGGTCGAGCACCTGCAGCAGCGGGTGCTCGGTGACGATGCACGCGGCCAGGAGCGCGCCCGCGCGGGCCTGGAATACGCGCTGCTGCGGCTGCAGCCAGACCCGCAGCGTCCGCCGTGGCAGGCCGACGGCCGCGCCTATCGCTGGCAGTTCGACGACGCCCGCATCGAGATCCGGGTGCTGGACGAGAACGGCAAGATCAACCTCAACCTGGCGGATGCGGCGCTGCTGTCCGCATTCATGCAGGCACTGGGCGAGCCGGCTGAAACCGCCAAGCAGTTGGCCGGTGCGA
>NZ_QAIJ01000341.1:262-4647 GCF_003060985.1 Stenotrophomonas sp. HMWF023 | reverse complement strand
GTGCCGAGGCGCCCGAGTACGCCGCTGCGGGCCTGCCCTATGGCCCGCGCAACAAGCGCTTTGAAACCCTGGGCGAACTGCAGCGGGTGCTGGGAATGCGCGGGTCGCTGTATGCCGCGATGCTGCCGCACCTGACGCTTTACAGCCGCCAGGCACGCCCGGATCCGCGCTTCGCCAGTGGCCCGGTGTTGACGGCAATGGGCCTGGATGCGGAGCAACTGCTGGCGCAACGCGCCCAGCAGGAGCGTGACGGAGATAACGCTGCGGGTGCATCGGCGCTTGCCAGCGGCAGTGGCACCTATAGTATCGAGTCCCGCGCCACTGACGGCAGCGGACGCCTGTCGGTGCTGCAGGCGGTGGTGCGCAACGGATCGGGCGGGGTGCCCGGCCGGACCTACACAGTGCTTCGCTGGGAGCAGGGAATGGCAGCAAGATGACGGCTTGGCAGGACAGTCTGCGGCAGGTGCAGGGCCAGATCGGCCCCGGTGCCGGCCGTTTCCTGCGCTGGTGGCGGCAGTCGTTGCTGGCCTGGGTGCCGATGCGCTGGCAATGGGCGCTGGGCTGGTCGCAGACCCGCCTGCTGCTGCAGCGCGAAGACGGGCAACTGCAGGTCTGGCGCGAAACCGGTGACGGCCTCGAGCCCGTGGCCCGTCTTCCGTGGCCGCTGCAACCGGCGGACCTGGACCGCGTGCTGGAGCCGCGCCTGCGCAGCCTGCCACGGGTGTGGCTGCTGCCCGCCGGGCAGGTCCTGCGGCGCAATCTGCGCCTGCCCGCCGCGGCCGGTGACCGCCTGCGTGCGGTGGTCGGCTACGAGATCGACCGGCAGACACCGTTCGAAGCCAGCCAGGTCAGCTATGACATCCGTGAACTTGGCAGTGCCGGCGAAGGCCTGCTGCAGGTGGAGCTGGTGGCCTGGCCGCTGCGCCAGCTCGATGACTGGCGTGCGCAGATCGGCGAGTGGGCTGACACGCTGGCCGGTGTCGATGCAATCGATGCACAGGGCCGCGCGCTGCAGGTCAACCTGCTGCCGCCCGCGCAGCGTCAACAGCGGCCGGACCCGATGCGGCGCTGGAACCTGCTGCTTGCCGCAGCGGCGCTGGTGATGCTGGTGCTGGCGGCGATGCAGCTGCTGGACAATCGCCGCGCCGCCGTCGATGCACTGCGCGAAGACGTCGAGCGCAGCGCCCGCAGTGCGCGTGGTGTTGCCAGCGAACGCAGCCAGCTGCAGGCGCTGCTGGATGGAGCGACGTTCCTGGAAACACAACGCAACCAGCGCGCCAGTACCGTCGAAGTGTGGAATGAGCTGACCCGGCGCCTGCCCGATGGCACCTACCTGGAAAAACTGGCGATCGAGAACAACAGCCTGCAGCTGATCGGCCTCAGCAGCGAAGCATCGCAGCTGGTTCCGCTGCTGCAGGACGCGCCGCAGTGGCGCAAGGTGAACCTTACCGGCGTGCTGCAGGCCGATGGTGCCGCCAGTGGCCGCGACCGCTTCACCCTGACCGCCGAGCTGCAGCCATTGCCTTCGGCGGCACCTGCGCCCGCAGCCGCCGCGACTGAAACCACGGAGGCGGCCCATGCCGATGCCAAGCGCACGCCGTGACCGCTGGCTGGCACTGGCACTGCTGTTGGCAGTGCTGGGCCTGGCCTACCTGCTGCTGGTGCACCCATGGTTCACCCAGCAGCTGCTCGCGATCGATGCCGATGCCGCTGCCCTGCGCGAACGCCAGCAGCGCGTACAGGCGCAGCTGCAGCAGCAGCCGCAGATCGAACAGCGGCTGCGCGCGACCCGCGACGCCCTGCAGCAGCGCCCGGGGTTCCTGCGGGAAGCCACCGCCGAGGCCGCTGCGGCCGCGCTCGGCGCACGCCTGCAGGATGCGGTGGCGATGGCCAGCCCGGGCAACCGCAGCTGCACCATCAGCAACCGCACGCCATTGAGCGACAACCGTCGCGATGCCGCCTTCGTCCGCGTGGCCATGCAGGTGCGCCTGCGCTGTGGCGTGGCCGAACTGGCCACCGTCCTGCACAGCCTGGAGACCGGCAGCCCGCGCCTGTTCGTGGACAACCTCAACCTGATCGCACAGCGCTTCCAGCAATCGCCGAACGAATCCGGCCTCGGCCTGGACGTGTCCTTCGAGCTGGCCGGTTACCTGTTGCCGGGTGCTGCCGCCGATTCCTCGACAGCGCCCGTGGCCACGCCGCCTGCAGCGCCACCTGCAGCTGCGCCGGTGGTGTCGCCGCCGGCACCTGTACCGGCACCGGCGGAGCAGCCTGCTGCCGATGCGCAGGAGGTGGCCGATGAAGCTTGAGCAGATCAACCTGCGCACCGGGCTGTTGCTGGCGCTGGCCGGATGGGCGGCCGCGACCTGGCTGGCCACCGGCTTCGGTCTTGGCAGCCAACTACCCGTGGTCAGCGCAGAGGGCGACGCCCAGGCCGCGCTGCCGGCGTTGCCCGTGCTGGCGCCCGAACGCATGGCCGGCGCAGACAGCTACAGCGTGATCAGCGAGCGGCCCCTGTTCGCCGAAGACCGCAAGCCACGCCCGTATCTGCTGGGGGGCAGCGAAGCCGCCGCCAGTCCCGCGCTGCGCCTGACCGGCGTGCTGCTCACCCGTGATTTCAGCATGGCCACCTTCACCACCGAACAGGGCCGGTCGTTGCGCCTGCGCCTCAATGGCGATGCAGTCGATGGCTGGCAACTGGTCGCCTTGGAACCACGCCAGGCCACGGTGATCGGCTCCAGTGGCAGCCAGGTGCTGGAGCTCGCCGTGTTCAATGGCCAGGGCGGTGAAGCGCCAACGGCCCTGCGCGGAGCCAATGGCGCACCGCCTGTGCCCGGCGCGGTGGTTCCGCCGCCGCCGCCACAGCCGGCGCCCAGCCAGACCCAGCCCAACCCACGTGCCACCGATGGCAACGTGGCTCCCGCGTCGCCTGCACCGGCCGCGGCCGCCGCGCCACCTGCCAACACCAACGGTCCCAGCGAAGCGCAGATGCAGGCCATCCGCGAACGCATCCAGGCCCGCCGCCGTCAGCTGCAGCAACAGCAGCAACAACCGTCGCCGCCCCCGGGCGATGGCACCAACCGATAGAGTGAATGCATGAATCTGCGTTTTCTTCCCTGGTCCCTTGCCCTGACACTGCTGGTCGGCTGCAGCACCGTGTCCGCCCCGCATGTGCAACGCAACGGCAACCTGCAGCCATCGGCCAGCGCCGGCCAGGCCGCCACCGATGCGCAGACCGAAGCGGCCGATCAAGCCCAGGGGACGCCGCAGGCGGTGATCCGCCGTGGCACCGGCACCATGATCAACCGCGAGGCCGCGCGCAAGCCGTCGCCCGCGCTGCATGCGGCCAGCTCCGGCGAAGCCACCTTCAACTTCGAGGGCGAGTCGGTGCACGCGGTGGTCAAGGCCATCCTCGGTGACATGCTCGGCCAGAACTACGTGATCGCCCCGGGGGTGCAGGGCACGGTGACCCTGGCCACGCCCAAGCCGGTATCGCCGGCACAGGCACTGAACCTGCTGGAGATGGTGCTGGGTTGGAATAACGCCCGCATGGTCTACAGCGGTGGCCGCTACAACATCGTCGCCGCCGACCAGGCACTGGCCGGGACCGTGGCGCCGAGCACTGCGCCCGCATCCAGTGCACGCGGCTTTGAAGTGCGCGTGGTGCCGCTGCAGTTCATCTCCGCCACCGAGATGAAGAAGGTGCTGGAGCCCTATGCGCGGCCCAATGCCATCGTCAACGTCGACAGCGGCCGCAACGTGATCACCCTGGGCGGCACCCGTGCCGAACTCGAGAATTATCTGCATACCGTCGAGATCTTCGACGTCGACTGGCTCTCGGGGATGTCGGTGGGTGTGTTCCCGATCCAGTCCGGCAAGGCCGAGCAGGTCGCGGCCGATCTGGAGAAGGTATTCGGCGAAGAGAGCAAGACGCCCAGCGCCGGCATGTTCCGTTTCCTGCCGCTGGAAAACGCCAACGCCGTGCTGGTGATCACCCCGCAGGTGCGCTACCTGGACCAGATCCAGCAGTGGCTGGACCGCATCGATACCGCCGGTGGCAGCGCGCGCCTGTTCTCGCATGAGCTGCGTTACATCAAGGCCCGCGATCTGGCAGAACGCCTCAGCGAAGCCTTTGCGAGCAGCGGCAACCGTAGCGGCGCCGGCTCGGCATCGCTGGCACCAGGCGCCATTCCGTCGCAGCTGGGCAGCGATGGCGACCGCGGCATGGACGCCAACAACGGCAGCAGCTTCAACAACCAAGTCGGCGGCGGCAGCAGCAGCGGTAGTGGCAGCAGCGCCGGCAGTCTGAACCTGCCGCAGCGCCAGTCGGGCAACGTCAGCATCAGCCTGGAAGTGGAGGGCGATCGTGTCGGCGTGTCGGCGGT
>NZ_QAIJ01000341.1:171-252 GCF_003060985.1 Stenotrophomonas sp. HMWF023 | reverse complement strand
GCTGCAGGTGCACATCGAAGCGCAGGTGGCCGAAGTCGGGCTGACCGGCGACCTGAAGTACGGCGTGAACTGGTACTTCGA
>NZ_QAIJ01000341.1:0-161 GCF_003060985.1 Stenotrophomonas sp. HMWF023 | reverse complement strand
GGAAGAGACGAACACGTTGCTGGTGCGTTCGACGCCGCAGGCCTGGCGCTCGATCCGCGAGGTGATCGAAAAGCTGGACGTGATGCCGCTGCAGGTGCACATCGAAGCGCAGGTGGCCGAAGTCGGGCTGACCGGCGACCTGAAGTACGGCGTGAACTGGT
>NZ_QAIJ01000081.1:0-1430 GCF_003060985.1 Stenotrophomonas sp. HMWF023 | reverse complement strand
CTTACTTCGTGCTGCCGAGCAGGGTCTTGACGCGAGCAATTTCGCGACGCACCCGGCGGATGTCGTGTGTCTTCGGCAGCTGGCCGGTGACCTGCTGCATACGGACAGAGAACTGTTCCTTACGCAGGTCGATCAGGTGGGCCTTGAGGTCGTCAGCCGACTTTTCACGGAGAGTTTTGATATCCATCAGCGCACCGTCCGGGTCACGAAAGTGGTGGTGACCGAGAGCTTCGCAGCGGCCAGGCGGAACGCCTCGCGTGCCACTTCCTCGGTAACACCCTCGATTTCATAGATCATGCGGCCGGGCTGGATCTGGGCCACCCAGTATTCCACGTTGCCCTTACCCGAACCCATTCGAACTTCGATGGGCTTCTTGGTGATGGGCTTGTCGGGGAACACTCGGATCCACATCTTGCCGCCGCGCTTCACGTAGCGGCTGATCGAGCGGCGAGCCGCTTCGATCTGACGCGCGGTCAGCTGACCGTGGGCGGTTGCCTTCAGGCCGTACTCGCCAAAGCTGACAGCGTTTGCGCTCCAGCTGAGGCCTTCGTTACGGCCCTTGTGCACCTTGCGGTACTTGGTTCGCTTGGGTTGCAACATTGTCGTTACCTCGCTTCACGAGCCGGGCGCTGACGGTCACCGCGGTCGCCGCGATCATGACGATCGTTGCGCGACGGGGTGTCGTCCTGCTTTTCCTGGCCAACCTGGGAGAAATCGAAGACCTCGCCCTTGTAGATCCAGACCTTGATGCCGATGATGCCGTAGGTCGTCTTGGCTTCAGCGAAGCCATAGTCGATGTCGGCACGCAGCGTGTGCAGCGGCACGCGGCCTTCGCGGTACCACTCCGAACGGGCGATTTCTGCACCGTTGAGGCGGCCACCGACGTTGACCTTGATGCCCAGGGCACCCAGGCGCATCGCGTTGCCGACCGAGCGCTTCATTGCACGGCGGAACATGATGCGACGCTCCAGCTGCTGCGCGATCGATTCGGCAACCAGCTGTGCGTCCAGCTCGGGCTTGCGCACTTCGGTGACGTTGATGTGCGCCGGGACGCCCATCATCTCGCTCACTTCCTTGCGCAGCTTCTCGATGTCCTCACCGCGCTTGCCGATCACCACGCCCGGACGGGCGGTGTGGATCGTCACGCGAGCGGTCTTTGCCGGACGCTCGATCAGGATCTTGCTGATGCCGGCCTGAGCCAGCTTCTTGCGCAGCATTTCGCGCACTTTCAGGTCGGCTGCCAGGTAACCAGCGAACTCGGCCTTGTTGGCGTACCACTTGGAGTTCCAGTCCTTGGAAATGCCGAGGCGGATACCAATCGGATGAACTTTATGACCCATGGTCTTTTCCTTATCCGCTTACTTGGCGGCGCCAACAACCACAGTGATGTGGCTGGTGCGCTTGAGGATGCGGGTACCGCGGCCTTTCGC
>NZ_QAIJ01000340.1:25247-39030 GCF_003060985.1 Stenotrophomonas sp. HMWF023 | reverse complement strand
GCCGACGGCCATGGCGGCGAAGAAGTCGGTATCGGTCATGCGGCACCGCCTTTGACGCGGGCGAGAGCGGCTTGGACTGCCTCCAGCGCGTCGAGCTCGTCGCCGATGCCGTCGGCAAAGCGACCTTCTGTACTTGCGTCGTCTGCAAGCTTGGCGAGGGTTTCTGCCGCGCCGATCAGTTCGGTGACTGCATAGCGCAGCGAGTTGACCTTGCGATACTCGGCCGGGTCACCGGACGCCGCCGTTTCGCAGAGGGCGTCCATTGCCTCCCGCAGATCGACAGTGGCGCTCATGCAGCACCGCCTTTGGCGCGCATCATCCGCATGGCGGTGCTGAGGGCGTCGACCATGTCGCTGATGGCGCGTGCGGCGCTGCAGCGGCCTTCGAGGAAGTCGCGGCGGGCGATGATGGCAGCGAAGTCGGCGTTGCGCGGGTGGAAGCCCAAGCGGATGGCGGCCAGGCGCACGGCCTGCGCCACGGCAGCGGCGCGCACGCGGCGGGTGGGAAACTGCAGGATTACGGCGCTCATGCGGCCACGCCCTGCTGGTGTTCCAGCGGCTTGCGAGGGGATAACGTGACGCCTTCCGTTGCGCCTTCGTCGATCGCGTCGGCACCGGCGGCCAGATGCTCGGCCAGCTCGCGCGCTTCAGCCGGGGTCATGGTCAGCAGCGCGGTGCCGACCTGGACAACGACGGTCTTGGCCCGGGGACGGGTATCGACGCTGGCAGCGCCTCGGGTGGTGGTGGTGAGCGCGACCATGGCTCAGCACTCCTGCCCGAACAGGCGCTGGCCGAAGCCGATGCCTGCGCCGACGGCGAGGGCGCCGAGGGCGTAGATGGTGATGATCAGTGCCCACAGGGGCCGTTTGCGGCGCTGCATGGAGTTCTCCGGGAGGTATTCGCGTTTCGGGCTTCCACGGCTATGCTTCGGCCATGGAATGGACGAACTGGCTGACGCTAGGGATTGCGGTGCTGGGCGCTACGCTCGGCGTGTTCAACGCTGTCTGGCTTATCCGGAAGGACACGGTTCGGCTCAAGATCCGGTACACGACGATGTACGTCATCCAGCGGGACGAGTGGATCGGCGGAATAGAGGCGGTCAACACCGGCTACATTGCCGTGACGATTCGCGAGGTCGCCTTTAAGAGAGGCCGTCGCGCTCGGGAAAAGCTCGTCATCACGGATGACTACCTGAGAATCACCAGGCTCCCCCACAGGCTTGAGCCCCGAACCTCCATCACCATGTCGCACAGCCCTGACGTGCTCGGGCAGCTTCAGGCCGAGGGGTACACCCACGGCCTGGTGACGACCGTCTGCGGTGTGACCGCCGTTACGCGACTCCGCACACGGAAAAAATAGCGTCACCGTCGTGTCGCGGTTGAGCCGCAGCAGCACCCACACGTTTAGCGCAACGCTCAGAAGGGCGAGGCCGAGTGCTGCGTGCTGGATGAGCGCTGCGTGTTCCATGGTGAGCGGGGACATGCTGGATTCTCCGTGCCCCGGCCCGGATGGGCTGTTACTGGGGTGACGGCTTTAGTAAAGCGCTGCTTTAGTGCAATGTCAAGCGATGCTTTAGCGAGCTGCGTAAAAATAGCCCCGACTTGCGGGGCTCTAGTGCGCGGGGAACTACTTCATCTTGTCAGGGTTGAAACCACTGACGTCAAACTCCCAAGTAGGCAATCCTTCCTGATAAACGCCAGCTTGAACCCTGACGGTATCCACGGCCTGCATCCTCCGCAGAAAGTCTGCATAGCCTTGGATGAAGAGGGATTGACTGGAGTTGTCGTCGGGTCCGTAGGCCTTGTACGTTTTTGCTTCCGACTCGCCGAAGCGAACCAAAACCTCGCAACCGGAGTAGCTGGTACAAAGCAACTGACCCCGCTCAATACCCAGGATCACATCGCTCCCGTGCTGAGGATGCTTTCGCAGCGTCAGGGTCGCGTTCTGAGGCTTGGAGTAGGGCGGGGCAAACTCATGGGTGTTGCTACTAAGGACTACCGCACCGAGGGATGCCTTGCTCGTCATTGGGTCGTTGCTGGACAAATAATGCCACTGCTTCCCAAGGTTGGCCTTACGGGCTTCTTCTTGGAGTCGCGGCACCAGTCCAGATGCAAATTTCCCCTCTTCGGTGTCCGGGAAATCCCTGGCAAGTTCTTGAGCTGTGATCAGTCTGGAAGAGGGATACCGCGTTTCGTCTTTTGCCTCAGCCAGGAGCCGCGAGCGCCTTTCATCTTGCGTTTCCTTGAGCGGCGCGGATGATCCCGATGTCGAAGCGGACCCGGCCCGATTGGCAGAGGGAAGGCATGATGCGACCACTGCAAGTATCACGACGAACGCGACAACTACTGCACAGCCTGTAGCTCCGCGCTTCCATCCACCAGCCGCGGCCGGAACGTCAGGGATCGGGGGTGGTGTCGGTTGTTCTGGCCGAACGGGATGACCGCAATTCGGGCATGCCTCGGCCTGGTCGCTAACTTGGCGACCGCATTCCACACAAGAAATCAATGCCATCAAATCCCCCTGTATCCCTAGTCCGTTAGTTGAAGCGATCAATCCTGTTGCGCAGATACACCTTCCCGCCGATCACAGTGTTTCTCGGCATCGGGAACGCAGGGTAGAGAGTGGTGTTGGCACTAACGACGTAAACCGCATCCCCACGGTCCTGGAGTGCCTTTACCTGCTGGCCGTTACCGGTGTTGAGAAGGTAGATTCCGTCGCCGTCAAAGGCCGTGACTCCCGTATCGACCATCAGCGACTCACCCGGGTTGATGACCGGGATCATGGAATCGCCACGGCCAGTTACGAGCACGAGACGCCCCGGCGGAGGCACGAATCCTACGATTGACCGGATGTATGTAGGCGCGAAGTCCATCGCTCGGACGATGTCCGGAAAATCATCGTTGATACGCCCGTCTCCCATGTCGACCTCTCCATCCAGTTGCTGGACGCGAACATAGCTGTGGCTGGTCGCAGGGGTAGAGACGGACTCACTTGCCGAGCCCATTCCGAAATGGGAGAGGGGCTTGCCGGTGAGCTGGGCGAGCTTCGGCAGCTTTCGTTTGTCGACTTTGCCGGTGCGTAGCCAGCCGGAAACAGCCTGCTCGGTGACGCCAAAAGCATCGGCGATGCCTTTCTGCGTCAGCTTGGAGTCTTCAATGGCCGATCTAATGGCGGCCGCCATGGCGGAATTGTCAAGCATTGCTTGATTGTCCCTGCCCGAAACCGCGATTGTAAGAAAGCAATGCTTGACCTCAAACTAAAGTAATGCTTAAGTTGGCGGTATGAACGCTATCGCCATCGCCGTCGAGAAGTTGGGAGCCGGGCAGGCAGGGATCGCCCGCCTTTTGGGAGTGACCCCGCAGGCCGTGAATCAATGGGTCAGCGGAAACCGGCCTGTGCCCCCCCGTCACGTGCTTGCCATTGAAGCGGCTACCGGGGTGTCGCGCCACGAGCTGCGTCCTGACGTCTTCGGCGCCGCCGAAGTTTCCACGGTGCGTGCGCTCACCGGTTCGCCCGTGGACAGCCGCATGAGCAAGCGCGCGCTGCGGGCGAAGTTCGGATTCAAGACCGACGCGCCGCTGGCGAAGCTGCTGAGGCTGCCAGTTGAGCAGGTAGAGGCCTGGCCGGAAGAGCAGGGCATCCCGGCGCTGCCGCAGGTGTTGAGGCTGCTGGGTGTCCAGGAAGAGCAGCCGGCCGCCGAGGGCGCGCCGAGCGACCCGGACGCTGACCGAATCATCAACGTGGAGGCCGCCTGACATGCGCGCGCTGTCCGATAAGTGGAATCCCCGCCTGTGGCTGCGCGATTGGCTGGCCAAGCCTTCCGAAGAGGAAGTGAGGCAGGCGGAGCGAATCAATGCCGGTATGCGAGAAGCCACCAGGCTTTGGCATGCGAATCGCAGCCGATCTGACGAACTCGCCCGAAGGATGATCGAGTCCAACTTGGACAGTTTTCTCAGTCCTGTGGCAGCACGCTCCGAGCGTAGTCCATCCATCCCTGAGCCTTCTGATCGAACTTCGTGTGGGCAATGCGGCCCATCAGATCTGTCGCCCTTGTCGAGCTCAGTGAGCGAAGCAGTCCCAACTGCTGCTCCATTTCGTAAAGAAGTTTCTCCGGCTCTGGGTGCGCCCTGATGGCAGCCATACAGACCATCTCCAGCACTTGTACCTGTGCGAACAGGTCGGCGAAAGCCGGGTTGTCCTTGAGTTCCATGTCGCCCTCCTTGCGGGCTGTTCGTGTGGAAACGCCAGCGTAGCGCAAGGAGGGCGACGCCCGTCGTCCGTGAGTTGTTGATGTCCATGGCGCACATGATGCGCCGCCGCAATGCACCGAAAAACCTTGAAACACCTGTCTCCCCAAGGTGACCCATGACTTGCCGAACCTCCTCTTTGAACTGGCTGGACGTGCTCTACAACTCCGTGCGCAAGACGCCCGGCGGTGTGGCCGATGCAGCTGCCTACCTGGCCGACCGCCGCGGCAAGTCGATGCACCCGGAGACGCTGCGCGCGAAGCTGCGCGGCCTCGAAGGTGAGTCGCTGACGATTGAGCACGCCGAGTTGTTGACGGAGTGGATGCAAGAGAAGGCGGGAGGTTCTGCGTACGCGCTGGAATGGATGCAGGCCTTGGCAGGCCAGTTCGGCATGGCGGTAGACGCTGTGCCGCCGCCGCCGGAAGGCGGCTGGGTGGATGAGATCGGCGCTATCCAGACAAAGCTGCTGGAGATCACCACGCGCGTTGGTCGCCTGTCCGGCACTGCATTGGATGCAATGTCCGACGGCAACATCGACAGCGACGAAGCGGAGTTGATGGTGAGCGAAGTGCGCGCCATGCGCACGATGGCGCACCGCCTGGAGCGCAACGTCGCGCGCGCAGCTGCAGCGCGCAAGAAGGGGAGGGTTGCGCGGTGAATCATCCCGCCCGTTCCAGCGATCCCAGCACCAGCCATGAGGCTGCACGCCATGTGGTCAACAGTGGCCTGCAAGCGGACCAGCAGGCGGTTGCTCTCGCTGCTGTGAGGAAATCTCCGGGCCTGACCAGCAACGAACTGGCGCAGTGCTCCACGCTTGACCGCTACATGCTCGCGCGCCGGTTGCCCGAGCTGCAGGAGGCCGAGCTTGTCTGGCGCGGGCCTAAGAAGCCGTGCGAAGTCAGCGGCCGAAGCGCATGCACCTGGTGGCCAGTAGCGCCGGGCGAAAATCTGATGCTGGCGGTCTGAGATGAGTTTCGAAGCCTTCGCTTGGGCAGCGCGTCAGAAGGTATCCAGCACTCAGAAGCTGGTTCTCCTGATGCTGGCCGAGCGCCACAACAAAGACACGGGGCAGTGCAGGCCGAGTCACGACACGCTGGCCGAAGACTGCAGCCTGACTCGCCGCTCCGTGATCGATCAGATCGGCAAGCTGGCCCAGGCCGGCTACATCACGGTTCTGCCTCGCGCCAAAGACAACCTCCGGCTGCCCAACCAGTACCGCCTCAACTTCCACTTTGGCATCCAGGCGGCACCCAAGGCGCCAGAGGATGACCCCTATTTGGTAGTGAACGACGTTCACCACCCCGTAGTGAATCAGGTTCACCCGGTGGTGAACGACGTGCACGGGGGTAGTGAACCACGTGCACAGGAACCAGGAATTAAACCAGGAAGAGAACCTAAGAGCAGAAAGCAGCGCGCAAGCGCGCCCGCCGTCGCTGCGGTGGATCTCGATTTCTCGACCTGGCCCAACCCGCCCTCGCCGCAGGTCCTCGGTGACTGGCTCCACCTCCGCCGCCAGCGCCGTGCCCCAGTCACGCCGACGGTGCTGGAGAGCTTCGGCCGTGAGCTGCATTTGGCCGGGGCCATGGGCTTCACCGTCGATCAGTGCCTGGCGAAGTGCTGCACCCGCAATTGGCAGGGCTTCGAAGCCGCATGGCTGGAGCGCGACCTGCCGACCAACTCCCGAACCACTGGAGGTTCCAATGCAAGCCATCACGTCGGTTCTGCCGGCCGCACCGATCAACTCCACCAGCAGTTCCTCGCCGGTCGACGCGGCCAAGGCGGTGGTGGCGGGTCTGGCGGCGATGCCGGAGAGGTCATCGACGGAGATTTCAGCGTCGTCCGCTGAGCCCCTCAACGAGGAGATTGGCGACTACCTGTTCACGTTCTGGAAGCAGATGGGCTCGATGTTCCCGGGCGCCTGGGAGCGCCAGAACGGCGTGGCGCCGGTGAACAAGACGGGCGTCCTGACTATCGCCGGCAACACATGGTTTCAGGTGCTCAAGGGGCGGAGCCGCGCGCTGCATGCGCGGGGCATGGCCTGCTGCTTGAGCGAGGGCAGGGAGTGGCCGCCGAATCCGGGCCGGTTCTTGGCGATGTGCTTGGACATTCCGGTCATGACCGCTGTGGAGCGAGAGATGGCGCCGGGGCGCCCGCAGAGTGGCTTCACGGTGCTGGTGCGCTCGCTGCTGGACCTCCACGTCTACGCCACCGCAGAGAACGGATTCCAGCAGCGCCAGATGCTGAGCGAGGCCTACGAACGCGCGGTGCGCCATGTGGTGGACGGTAAGCCTGTGCCGAAGCCGGTGCTGGCAATCGAACAGGAGAAGCACGGCGTTCGGCCTGTCCGCGATCGCGAGTCGGCGCGCGCTGCGATGGAGCGAGCCGCTGCCGAACTGAATTTCGATGGTGACTGAAGCGGAACTGGGCCAGGCCGAGCAGGCCGGTGGCTGGGCGCGGGACGCCTGCCGGGATCGGGAGTCGGCGCCGCGGTACGAGATGGGCCAGGACGGCGTCAGGCGCCGGCGGCGCTGGCAGGCCGGATGGGACAGGCGGGATCAAGAACTGAGCGCGGCACGCCGCACCACGATGAGGAAGAAGCGCTGATGGACTTCACCAGCTACACGACGCGGAGCAGGTTCGCCAAGGAGATCAATGCCGGGTATTCGGCGCGGCTCAACGGACAGCGCCTGAGCGACAACCCGCACCTGGTGTGGATCGACTGCGAGACCGAGGACGGCGCCAACCGCAGGGCGGGGCCGCTGAGCGAGAGGGCGGAAGCCTGGCAGCACGGCTGGCGGCTGGCCGATCAGGGCGCGCGCTGATGTGGTCGAAGGCACCGCCGCCGACGAAGGAAGAGTCCATCCGGATCGAGCTGGCAAAGACAGGTCCGTGCATGGCTTGCCTGGCGCTCCTGGAGAAACAACTACTGGAGCCGGAGCTGGTGGTTTACGGCTGCGACTACAACCACGCCAAGAGCGGCAACCGGCGGCGCGGCCACTTCTTCGGCTTCGCGCTCTGTGTATGGCACCACCGCCGCATACCGATGGAGGGGAACACCTTCGCATCGATGCGGCAGATCTACGGCCCGAGCCTGATGGATGGCTCGCGGACCTTCCACGAGACGTACGGCTCCGACGACGAGCTGATTGCAAACCAGACCTACATCAACGAACTGAGGGCGGCAGCATGAAGACAACGAAGAAACTGGCACCGAGGTTGAACCCTCAAGTTGCGCCACGCGAGCGGCGGATGGACCACAACACGGTCGCCCGCCCCAAGCGAGTGAAGACCGGCACGAGCGCTCGCGGCTCGGCCGAGACGGTGAAGCAGTTCCGGGCGCGGGGCGGGCAAGTGCAGCGTCTGACGGCCAATTGGGAGCGGCCATCATGAAAAGATTATCAGTTCTGAGGAGCCGCTCGACCTTCGGCGATGGCCTTGACAGCTACGAGGGCTTCCTCAACCTGCGGCAGGGCATTTTTGGCAAGATCGTCAACGAATTTGTATTCAGTGGGCCCGAACAGCTCGGCCTCTTTGCAGGCATCCAGATAGTTGTGCAACGCGTGCGCCTCATTTGCAACGTTCAACAGCGCATCAGTTGCCTCTGGTATCTGAAGCGCTTCGAGCGAGCGATGGCGGATCGCAAGATAGGGAACAACGAGGTTGAACTGTTCAGCCGGGGAGTCTGCCGGTCCGTGCTCTATGATCGATTCCAACACCGCTGCAAAGTTTCCGAGTTCAGGGCGTATAAAAATCGCAGTTGCTCTGGCTTGAAGAAGGGTCTCTGCGCGCTCTTTATTAAGCAGGCTCTCAGCCTGTGCTCTGCGCTCATCGGCAGCTCTAATTTTTTCAGCCATCAGGGCAGCATCCGATTCTTGCTTCTGCCGAGCCGCGCGCTGATCGGTGTGATGCTGCTTCACAAGCGCGACCGTAAACGTAATGCACGTGAGCGCTGCCTGTGTCCATGCGGCCCACTCACTTTGAGTCATGCAGAGCCCTTTCGCTCCAGCAAAACAGTAGATTCCCGGATCGGCCACGCCATGTCCCTCACTATTGACCGGAGGATTGTAGTGGAGGTCGTGACAGATGCGCTGCAAATGCCGTGGCATCGTTGTGCTGCGCTGTACTACCGATGCTTTTCGCTAGCCAAATTGCAGGGTCGTAGGATTGTGACCCGCGCCGGACCAGCTGGGGGCTGCCTGTGAGCGGTAACCAGATGTTGGAATTGGTGCTTCCGTGGCCGAGCAAGGATCTGTCGCCGAACGCCCGCGTGCACTTCCGGGTAAAGGCCCGGGCTACGAAGCTGGCCCGGCAGACGGCAGCAGTGCTGGCGAACGAGGCGGGCTGGCGCGGCCTGGTGCTGCCGCCGGGGCGGCTTCACCTGTGGATCGACTGCTACCAAGCACCGGGCAAGAAGCTGCCTGACGACGACAACATGGTCGGCCGCTGCAAACCATACCGGGACGGAATTGCCCAGCTTCTGGGGATTGATGACCGGCTGTTCCAAGGTCACCTGTTCGTGAAGGAGGAGCGGCGGCCGGGTGGCCAGGTGGTGGTGCGAATTACGGGCGGGCCGGGAGCGGCCTGCCACCCAACGACAGGGGAAGAGGCATGAATCCACGTGAGGCGATGGGACGGCTGGGGCCGACCACGGTCAAGTTCGATATCGGCCGGGGCGGCGGGAAGCCGGGCCTGACGAACCAGGACATTGCGGCGGCGCTCGGGATGGTGCCTGCGGGTCTGGGCCGGGAGCTGCTGGAGGCGTGCTGGTGGCCGGATGGCGCTGTGCTGCGCCGGCACAAGCTGCGGGATGCGGTGATCGCGTTGGTGACGCCGGAGCTGCAGCGCCAGCAGCGTCGTCTGGCGGAGGCGCGCACGGATCTCGGTCTGGCGGAGGTCTGCATGGGCTGGGGCGGCGCGGCGACGGCGGAGCAGCGGGCGAACCGTGATGCGGCCCAGCAGCGGTTGGGCAGGGTGAAGGCGCAGTGCTGGCCAATTAGCACCCTGGAGTCGCTGCCGACGCTGGCCATGGCGGTGATCAGCGAGATCGCGCACCGACCGCACTGCGCGAGCTGCGAGGGGCGGGGTCAGACGATGTCGGGCGAGCTGCTGATGACGTGCAAGGTGTGTGGTGGAGCAGGGCTCGGAGCGGTCAGCGACCGCCGCCGAGCTGCTGCCATTGGCCGCGATGAGGCGGCCTACAGGCGGACGTGGAAGCCTGTATTCGAATGGTTGCTATCGAGGATGACCGAGGCGGAGCAGGAGGCGGCTTGGCATATGCGGGCAGCGCTCAGCCAAGCCGCTTAGATCACGGAAGGTCGTGCACTGCCTGCACGACGGCGCCCCTGACAATTTCCACGGCCCCTTCTGGAGCCGAGACCGTCAGGGTCTGGCCGCCAATGAGGTATATCTCGAAAGACTGAACTCCAAGGCGGTTGGGTGTTCTGAACAGCTTGCCGACGCCGGATATGTGGTCGGGACGAACCTCAAACTGTCCGTTGATTTCGATCATTTCAATCCTTTATGGGTGCGGAGGTGACACCTCCGCACTTTTACCAGTAAATTTCTACCATCGCACGCGACCATGCCCGGCCACTGAGCCGGGCTTTTTGATTCTGGACCCGTCATGATCCTGACCGCCTCGACAATCCAGCAGGCGGTTGGCTGCAGTGCCGCCGTTGCCGCCCAGTGGGCCCAGCCATTGACCGACGCCTGCACGGCGTTCGGTATCAGCACGCCGAAGCGGGTAGCCGCATTCCTGGCGCAGGTGGGGCATGAGTCTGGCGGCCTGACCCGGATTGTCGAGAACCTGAACTACGGCGCGCAGGGCATGGCCGACACCTGGCCCAACCGCTACGCCGTTGACCCCAAGGCCAAGCCGAGGAAGCCGAACGACCTGGCCCGCGCGCTGGAGCGGAAGCCGGTCGCGATCGGCAACAACGCGTACGCCAACCGGCTCGGCAATGGTTCCGAGGCCAGTGGCGATGGCTACCGCTACCGTGGTCGCGGTCCGATCCAGAACACCGGACGTGCGAACTATGCCGCGATCCGGGATGAACTGCGTGCCAAGGGCATCAAAGGCGTCCCCGACTTCGAGGCCCAACCCGAGGCGCTGGAGCAGCCCAAGTGGGGCGCGCTGGCAGCGGGCGCCTTCTGGGATGCTCGGTCTCTGAACAAGCCGGCGGACGCGGGCCGCTTCGATGACATCACCGAAAGGGTCAATGGTGGACAGACCGGCGCAGCGGACCGTCGCGCGCGATATGCGCGCGCGCTGAAGGCGCTGGCCGCATGACGGCGAAGAAGAAGCCCGCCAGGCTTTCGCCGGTCAGCCAGCTGCAGGGCGTTCTGGTGGTGCTGGAAAGCCGGAAGGCCAAGAACCCGACAGCTGAGCTGCTGACCGCCATTCGCGAGATGGTGAGCGACGCGCTGGCGGTGCTGCAGGAGCCAGACCCGACCAAGCAGCGCATCGCATTCGTGTTGTTGGCGGTTCAGCAGTCCACACAGGTTGCGATCAAGGAAGTTCGCGGCAAGCGCCTCACCCGCGTGACCATCGTCGACCAGCAGCTCTATCACTGGGCGCTGGAAGAAATCCATTCACTGGCAGGTGCCGCATGACCTTCGCAACCCGAAACGTGGGCGCTGCGCGAGTTGGCATCGCGGTGCTGGTGCTGTTCCTTGTGGGTATGGCTATGGCTGCGCTGATTGCGGTCGCCATTCCGCCGGAGAACAAGGACTCGTTCGGCATGCTGATCGGCGGATTGAACAACGCCACCGGCATGGTCATCGGCTACTTCTTCGGCATGACCCGCAAGGGTCCTGGAGCCTGATATGCACCTCTTCAGATTCACTGCATTCGGCTGGCAGATGAGCGTGGGCATTCATCGGGCATGGGGATTGCGCCGGATTGGTTACGGGGACTATCAGCGCGTGGTCGAGGTCGGGCCGATCATTGTCAACGCTCATCGGATAAAGGCATGAACCGGACACTGATCGCGGTACTGGCTTTCGTGGTCTGGTCGTCCGGCATGTTCGGTGCTGGCTGGGCGTGGCGCGGCGATCGTGCCGAGGGCGTGGAAGCCCGGCAGCAGGCCAGCGCCAGTGCCGCCCAGGTGCTGCAGGTGAATCAGACCCGTGCCACTGAGCACAACCAGGCCGAGGCGCTGGCCACCATCGGAGCCAAGCATGAAGAAGATCGGACTGCGGCCGAGGCCGTCCCTGCTGCTGTTGTGGGTGACCTGCGTACTGGCAACCTCCAGCTGCGCGACGACCTCGCCACCTGCAGCACCAGCCTCCTGTCCAAAACTGTCGCCGGCACCATCGAACGTGATGCGCACGCCGAACTACGAGCAGAGGTTGCGGGAGCTGTTGTTCAAGTCGGCCGAGACGCAGACGACCACGTCCGTGCCTGCCAAGCCGTCATTGCAGCAGACCGAAGCGTCGATCCCAGCTGATGCCGCGTCGCGCGCCGAAGCACAACGCCATGCCACGACAGGCGGCAGTACACGTCCCGCGCGAGGCCGTCAGGAAGACAACCGCTGAGCGGGGCTACGGCTCACGTTGGCAGCGAGCTCGGGCCACGTTCCTGATGCGCCGGCCGCTTTGTGCCGAGTGCGAGCGCAGTGGCCATGTGACGGTCGCGACCGTGGTCGATCACATCACGCCGCACAAGGGCAGCCAGGCGCTGTTCTGGGACACCGACAACTGGCAGCCCCTCTGCAAGCCCTGCCACGACCGGAAGACGGCTACCGAGGACGGCGGATTCGGGAACTGGCGCGTAGGTGTGAATGAGAATGATTCTCGTCGAAAGTGATTGTGAATAAGATGTTAAAAAAAGGTTAAGAGGGGTGGGTCAAAAGTTGGGATGGTTCGCCTTCCTGACCGTGCGCCCAAGTGTTTATTTGCACCGTCAGTTGAGAAAAACCATTTTTTCGCGGTGAACATGCCGCCCTCGGAACGAACATGGCGAACCCCCGTAAACCGACATCGCTGAAAGTGGTGGCCGGCACGGATCGCCCTGACCGCTCGCGGCCGGCGCCGGCCGCTGAATTGCCGCTCGTGTCCGACGTACCGCCTGCACCGGACTGGCTGCCGAATGCTCACGCCATCAAGGAATGGGACCGCCTCGCGCCGATCCTGCACGCGAACAAGCTGCTGACCGAAGCTGGCCTGTCCGCCTTCGGCCAGCTGTGCGCATTGCACGGGAATACCGTGCAGCTCTATGCCGCCGGCCTGGCCCCGGTCGCGTCGATGGTGTCGCAGCTGCGCGGTCTGATGAACGACTTCGGCCTGACCCCGGTTGCCCAAGGCAAGGTGAGGCCGGCTGGCGATGGCGAGAAGACCGGGAACGCCTTCGCCAACAACGGTGCGAAGCGGAAGACCCGTGCGTGATTACGTTGGTATCGCCACGGCATATGCCGAAGAGGCGGTAGCCGACAAGAAGGGCAAGAAGTTCGGAAAGTGGATTCGGCTGGCCGGCAAGCGGTTCCTCGCGGACCTCAAGCGAGCCAAGCGGAAGCGCCCCCCGTTCCTGTTCGACGAGTGGCACGCGTGCGACCCATGCGACTTCATCGAGAAGTTGCCGCACGTTGAGGGGAAGTGGGCGCGGACGGAGATCGAGCTGCACCGGTCCCACGTGTTTTTTGTGGTGCAGCTGTTCGGGTTCCGCAACGTCGACGGCAGCCGGCGTTTCACGTCGGCATTGTTTGCGGTGGCCCGCAAGAACGCCAAGTCGACTTTGGCCGCGGCCATCCTGCTCTACTGCCAGTGCTGCGAAGAGGAAGAGGGCGCCCAGATCATCTCGGCGGCCACGACCGGAAGCCAGGCGCGGATCATCTTCAACGTCGCCAAGCGGATGACCGAGAAGACGCCCGACCTGCAGGAGGCGTTCGGGCTTGCATGCTGGGCCAACGCGATCAGCCGGGTGGAGACGGGGGCCACCTTCAAGCCGATCAACTCCAAGGCCAGCACGCAGGACGGCCTCAACCCGTCGCATGTTGGCCTGGACGAGATCCACGCTCACAAGTCGGCGGACCTGTTGAACGTGCTGACTTCGGCAGCAGGTGCCCGGAGCAATCCGCTGTGGCTATACACCACGACCGAGGGATACACCAACCCGGGACCGTGGGGGGAAATCAGACAGTTCGCCAAGCAGGTGTTGCGGGGCATCCTGGGCGAATCGGCTGATCACTTCCTAGTGGTGTTCTTCGCCGTCGATGATGACGACGACGAGTTCGACGAATCGGCTTGGCCCAAGGCCAACCCGCTGATGGACGCCAATCCGCACTTGCTGAAGGCCATCCGCAAGGAGGCTGTCGAAGCGCGGCAGATGCCATCGAAGCTGGCTGAATTCAAAATCAAGCGGCTCAACCGCCCCGCCTCCTCGGCAACGGGCTGGGTTGACCTGACGAAGTGGCAGAAGGGCGGTGGGGCGGTCGATCTGGACTGGCTCGCCGGCCATCCTTGCTGGGCCGGCCTGGACCTTGCCAGCAACCTGGACCTTACTTCCTGGCGGCTGGTGTGGAAGGTTGACGAGATCTACTA
>NZ_QAIJ01000340.1:0-25237 GCF_003060985.1 Stenotrophomonas sp. HMWF023 | reverse complement strand
TGCTGCCGGCCTGATCGAGGTGACTGAGGGCGAAGTCACCGACTATCAGGTGGTCGAGAAGCGCATGCGGGAGGATATCGCCAGGTTCAATCCCCTGGTGATCGGCTTCGACAAGTGGAACGCCCAAGAGATCACCCAGCGGCTGCTGGCAGAAGGTCATCCGCTGATCGAGTTCGGCCAGACCACGAAGAACTATCACCCGGCGATGCAAGAGCTTGAGCGCGCCTACATCAGCAAGAAGATCCGGCACGGAAACGACCCGGTTCTGAACTGGTGTGCGTCGAACCTCATCGCCGTGAAGGACGGAAACCTGAACATGAAGCCTGACAAGAAGCGCTCGCCGGACAAGATCGATGACATGTCGACCCTGTTGATGGCCGTCGGGCTTAGCATGCCGGCGGCCTCCCAGGGCGATGATGCAGGTGATTTCATTGCCAGCCCGGTGATCGGATGAAGCCCGCGGCGAAGAAGCCCGGTCGCCTGCGCGCGGCGGCGCTCAAGTGGCTTGGCGTTCCCATCCATCTGACCGATGGCGACTTCTGGGCGAACTACTTCGGTTCGACCTCGGCGGCGGGTGTACCGGTGAACCACGAGACCGTGCTGAAGTTGTCAGCGGTATGGTCATGCGTGCGCCTGATCTCAGAGACGATTTCCACGCTGCCCCTTTCGATGTACGAAAAGACGAGCAGTGGCAAGCGCGTGGCGAGCCACCATCCGCTGCAGTTCATCCTGCACGATCAGCCAAATTCCGACACCACAGCCGCTGTTCACTGGGAAGCGAGCGTTGCGGCGATGCTCCTGCGTGGCAATGCGCGCTGCGAGAAGCTGATGATTGGAGGCCGGGTGGTTGGCCTTCAGTTCCTTCACCCCGACAGACTGACGTGGTTCCGCCGCGACGGGGTCAAGGTCTGGCGGTACACGGACGAAAACGGCCTGCAGCGTGAGATACCAAGCGACCGGGTGTGGGGCATCCCTGGCTTCTCTCTAGACGGTAAAGAGGGCGTCTCTGTCATCGGCTATGGTGCCGAGGTCTTCGGCGCCGCGATTGGCGCTGACATGGCGGCCAGCTCCACATTCTCCAAGGGGCTGATGCCCACCACGGCGATTACCTATCCCAACACGTTGAAACCGGACCAGCGCAACGACGCAAGGCAGACGCTGGAATCATTGAGCGGTGCGGTGAACGCTGGGCGTCCGGTCATCCTGGAAGCAGGTTCTGAAATCAAGACGATCGGCATCAATCCAGCCGATGCACAGCTTCTTGAGTCGCGCGCGTTCTCGGTGGAGGAAATCTGCCGATGGTTCCGTGTTCCTCCGTTCATGGTCGGCCATGCCGAAAAGTCGACCAGCTGGGGGACCGGGATCGAGCAGCAGATGATTGGCTTCCTGACATTCACCCTCGGCCCCTGGCTACGTCGAATTGAACAGGCGATCAGCAAGGATCTTCTGACACCGGCTGAGCGCACCCGGTACTACCCGAAATTCGCGGTCGAAGGGCTTCTGCGCGCGGACAGCGTGGGTCGCGCGTCCTTCTACGCGGCCATGGTCAACAACGGGATCCTGACCCGTGACGAAGTGCGGGAGCTGGAGGACCGCGAACCTATGGGGGGGAACGCCGCCGTGCTGACGGTTCAGACCGCGCTGGCGCCGTTGGACAAGCTTGGCCAGGCCGAAGACGGCAATGCCGCTCGCGCGTCAATGCGCGCTTTTCTTGGCGTTCCCGACGCCTCCAGCAAGGAGTAATAGATGACCATCCGTGCAACCCCGGGCGTCCCCAGCGGACGGCCGCAGATGGATGTGCGCAGCTACATCGCGCCGGCGGCGTTTGATCGCTGGGATTCCAGCATCCGCGCTGCGGCTGAGGATCAGGAAGAACGCACCATCGGCATTTACGACGTTATCGGCGAGGACTGGTGGACCGGTGGTGGCTTCACTGCGAAGCGCATGTCTGCGGCACTGCGCTCGCTGGGCAAGGGGCCGGTCACCGTCGCCATCAACTCTCCGGGCGGCGACATGTTCGAAGGCCTGGCCATGTACTCGATGCTTCGCGAGCACGCTGGCGAGGTCACGGTGAAGGTGATGGGTATTGCGGCCTCTGCCGCCTCCATCATCGCGATGGCCGGTGACCACGTGCAGATTGCACGGGCGGGATTCCTGATGATCCACAACTGCTGGCTCCTGGCAGCGGGCAACCGCCACGAGCTGCGAGAGATTGCGGACCAGCTGGAGCCATTCGATCAGGCCATGGCCGACGTGTACGCGGCCAGGACCGGCGAAGACCTCAAGGCCATGCAGAAGCTCATGGATCGCGAGTCCTACATCGGCGGCAGTGCTGCCGTTTCCCAGGGCTTCGCCGATTCGCTGCTCGACTCCGACGAGATCGGCAAGGCCGACGACAGCAAGAACGCCTCTGCCGTTCGCCGCATGGAGGCCGCGTTGCGGGCGTCTGGCATGCCCAAGTCCGAGGCTATGCGCTTGATCAGCCAGTTCAAGTCCAGCGCGGGTGACCCGGCTGGCAGCGGTGAGGGCGAGCCCACCGAACACGGCCAGCGTGACGCTGCCGGCTTCACGACCACTGCGGCGCTGGCCGCCAACCTCACCACCATCCTGTAAGGAGAGCCTCAATGGCCCAGATCGACGACGACATCAAGAACATCAACGCCAGCCTCGGGCAGGTGAACGAGCAGCTGAAGAAGCACGCTGAGCAGGCGAAGGCCGATATCAACGCGCATGCGCAGCTGTCCGAAGAAACCAAGGCCAAGGTCGACCAGCTGCTGGTCGCCCAGGGCGAGCTGCAGGCCAACCTGCAGGCTGCCCAGCAGGTCATCGCCAAGCTGGAGCAGGGCGGCGGCGCCCCGGCTAAGGCCCTGACCATCGGCGAAGTGGTTGCCACCTCCGATGTCTGCAAGAACTTCAACCCGGGCATGCAGGGCAGCTTCACCGTCAAGGCCGCGATCACCCGCGACGAGGCGTCGGCCGGCACGCTGATCCAGCCGCAGCGCGTGCCGGGCATCGTGGCGACCCCGAACCAGCGCCTGTTCCTGCGTGATCTGCTGACCTGGGGTATCACCACGTCGGACAGCATCGAATACGTGCGTGAGACCGGCTTCACCAACAACGCGGACGTGGTGGCCGAAAATCCGACCAACCCGAAGCCGGAATCGGATCTGGCCTTCGAGCTGGATTCGGCCAAGATCACCACCATCGCCCACTGGATCCGCGCTTCGAAGCAGGTGCTGCGTGATGCCAGCATGCTGCAGGCCTACATCAACGGCCGCCTGATGTACGGGCTGAAGCTGAAGGAAGAAGCCCAGCTGCTGAAGGGTTCGGGCGTCGGTCTGAACATCAACGGCCTCTACACCCAGGCCACGACCTATACGAACCCGGGTGTGGTCGTGCAGAACGAGACGGCCATCGACCGTCTTCGCATCGCCATGCTGCAGGTGACCCTGGCCGAGTACGAAGCGGATGGCATCGTGCTGAACCCGATCGACTGGACCACCATCGAGCTGTCGAAGACCACCGAGAATGCCTACCTCTTCGCCACGCCGCGCGGCCTGGCCGTTCCCGGCCTGTGGGCGCGGCCTGTCGTGGCGACCAAGGCCATGGACCTGGGCGACTTCCTGACCGGTGCCTTCAAGATGGGCGCCCAGGGGTGGGACCGCGAGCAGGCGAACATCACCATCTCCAACCAGGACCGCGACAACTTCGTTAAGAACATGGTCACCATCCTCTGCGAAGAGGACGTGGGCCTGACTGTGTTCCGCCCCGAGGCCTTCGTGAAGGGCGGCTTCGACGGCCTGCCGGTCACCGACGGCGCGGGCGCCGGCGGCTGATCCCCTGCAGCGCCCGCTAACCCCGGGCGCTGCCCTGACGAAGGAACCAGAAAATGGCAAAGGTCATTGCACTCACCTCGTTCGAACACCACGGAAGCCGCCGCCGCGGCGAGGAGTTTGATGTATCCACCCAGCACGCAGACTTGCTGGTCAAACGCTGTCTTGTGAAGCTGGCAGGCCAGGCCGCAGCTGCCGGCGGTGGCCTGGCCGCGCCGACTGGCGGAGCCAGCGATGGCGCTCAGCTCGTCCGCCAGAGGGCGGCCGACGCGATCGCGGCGATTGCAGCGGTGACCGATATCGCATTGCTGGACGCTGCGCTGAAGGCGGAGACTGCCAAGGGTGAGAAGGCCCGCGCCACGGTGATCGAAGCCATCGAAACTGCCATCAAGGCCACAACGCCGGCGCAGGACTGAGCCATGCAGCTGATCACCATCGTGCAGGCCCGGCAGCACTGCCGGGCCGATAGCGCCGACGACGCCATGCTGGAGCTGTACGGTGGCGCGGCCGAGGAGGCGGCGCAGGAGTTCATGAATCGAAAGGTGTTCCCTGACGCCGCCAGCATGGCTGCCGCCGTCCTGGCTGGCACGGCAGGGTGTGATCCGATAGTGGTGACCGACGCCATACGCGCGGCGGTACTGCTCACCCTCGGGCATCTGTACGCGAACCGAGAAAATGTGGTCACCGGCACCATCGTATCGGAGATGAAGGAAGGCACACGCAGCCTGCTCTGGCCCTATCGAATCGGGCTCGGCGTCTGACGTGGCCTGCTCAGGCTGCGCGCGACGCCGCGCCTGGCTCATGAAATGGATGCGAGAAGCGAATGAACGAGCAAAACGAAGTGCTGGCCGCTCTGCGAGCCCAGACCGAGGCGACGCACCTGCTAGTTACGGCGCTGCAAGAAAAGACCAAAGCCGATCAGGAGAACGCCACGGCGGTTAACCGCCTAGTGGACTATCTGTGCGCCAGCGACGGTGAGGGTGCTGAGCCAGTGGCCGCATCAACCTACCTGAGCGGGAGTCCGCGATGATCTTCGCCGGCCGGCTGCGCCATTTCGTGCAATTGCAACACCAGGTGGACGGCCAGAATCCCTCCACCGGTGGACAGACGGTGAGCTGGGAACCGCTGGCTGATGTGTGGGCGGAGATTTCCCCGGTATCAGCACGAGAATTCGTTGCGGCACAGGCGGTCGACAGCGAGGTCACGTTGCGCGTGACCATCCGCCACCGTGAGGGCGTGACCGACAAGTGCCGAGTGCTGTTCCGCGGCAAGATCCTGAATATCCATGGCGTGCTGCCCGACCCGGTAAGCGGTCTGGAGTACCTGACGCTTCCGTGCAGCGAGGGTGTCAACGATGGCTGATGGCATCCGATTCGACGTGAGCGGACTGGACGGCATCCGCAACAAGATGGCGCAGGTGAAGCGCGAGGTGAACTACAAAGGCGGCCGCGCCGCGCTGCGTCGGGCGGCCAACGTGCTGCGCGACCAGGCGCAGAGCAACGCCCGCCGCGTGGATGACCACGAGACCGAGAGTGCCATCTGGAAGAACGTGGCAGTGCGCTGGAATGGCAGAGCGTTCAAGCAGGATGGCGTGCTGGCGTTCCGTGTCGGCGTTCTAGGCGGTGCCCAAGCTGGCCGCGCCGCTCAGCAGGGGACGAGCAACCCCGGCGGCATCACCTGGTACTGGCGCATGCTGGAGTTCGGCACCTCGAAGATGGCCGCGCAGCCAATCTTCCGCCCGGTGCCGGACCAGGCTGGCCAGAAGGCCGTCGACGTGTTCGCGCGAAGCTTCAACCAGGCACTGGACCGCGTGTTGGCGAAGCAGGGGGCGGCATGATCCCGCCCATCTTCCCGCTGTGCATCGCATCACCACCGGTGCTGCTGGCGTTCGGCGCCGCCCCGACCCGTGTCTACCCTTTCGGCCTGATCGAGAAGGCACCAGGCTGGCCGTATGCGGTCTGGCAGACGGTAAGCGGCAGCCCTGAGAACTACCTGGCCCAGCGGCCAGACGTGGACGCGCTGACCACGCAGGTGGACGTCTATGCGAAGAAAGAAGAATCGCTGATCCAAGCCGCCAAGGCCCTGCGTGATGCATTCGAACCTCACGGGTATATCACGCGCTGGGGCAGCCAGATGCTTGATCCCGAAACAAAGTTGCTGCGCCTCTCATTCGATGTGGACTGGCTGGTCCCTCGGTAACGCCCGCTACATCCCACCCACGCCCCGCACTGCGGGGCTTTTTATTGCCCGCAGGAGAAACGATGAGCGCCCTGACCCAAGGAACCCAGCTGTACGGCCTGATCAATGGAGTTGTCCACGAGATCGAGTGCATCACGGCCTTCAACCCCGGCACGGCGCCGGCGGACCAGATCGACGACACCTGCCTGTCCGAGACCAACACGCGCACCTACAAGAAGGGCCTGCGCACGCCGGGCCAGGCTTCGGTGACTATCAACGCCGACCCGAAGAACGAGAGCCACTACCTGCTCTGGCAGCTGGCCGAGCAGGTAGATGGCGGCGATTCGATCCAGTGGGCCATCGGCTGGTCCGACGGCGTGGACATCGAGCCCACCGTGCAGCAGGTCGGCAGCCTGTCGAGCATCGAAGTCACCAACGGCGGCACCGGCTACACCTCGGCGCCCACCGTGGCCATCACCGGTGGCGGCGGCAGCGGCGCCACCGCCACGGCAATCGTCGATTCCGGCTCGGTCATCGGCGTCAACATCACCAACCCGGGCACCGGCTACACCAGCGCGCCTACCGTTGCGTTCAGCGGCGGTGCTGGCACCGGCGCAGCAGCGACGGCCGAGCGCTCCACTGTGGCCGAGCTGGTCCTGCCGACCACCCGCACCTGGTACACCTTCCAGGCCTACGTGAGCGACTTCCCGTTCGATTTCCAGGGCAATGCCGTGGTGACCACCGCGGCGACCATGCAGCGCAGCGGCTCGGGTGTCTGGCTGCGTAAGGCGGAGACGCCGTGAGCCGCGCCCCTAAGAAGACTGGCACCGCTCGGGCGGTGAGCCTGAGCGTGGCCGGCCTGCAAAAGGCCGGTGCGTTCACCGGCCGTCCGGTGGAAAAGGAGGTCCGCTGGAAGCAGGGCGATGAAGAACTGAGCGCGACGGTGTACGTGCGGCCGCTTGGCTTCCAGACTGCCGTGTCCGACGTTCTGTCGGCGTCCAACAAGCACGACGGCGTGGCCGGCCGCATCGCGGCCAGCATCTGCGACAAGGACGGCAAGCCGGTGTTCACCGTCGCCGACATCACCGGCGAGGCAGATCCCGACCGTGGCGCCCTCGACGGCAATCTGTCCGTCGCGCTGCTGATGGTCATCGGCGAGGTGAACAACCTGGGAAAAGCTACGAGCTGACCCCGGAGGATGAACTGTGGTGCGAGTTGGTCCTGAACGGGATTGGCGGCCGCAGCATCGCTGAGGCAAGGGAATGCCTCAGCATCCGGGAGTTCCAGCTCTGGAGCGTGTTCCGCGCCAAGCGTGGAAGTCTGAACCTCGGTGGCCGGATCGACGAGGCAGCAGGGATGCTGGCGGCACTGTTCGTCAATTCGAACACCAAGCCTGGCTCCGCCCCATTCAAGCGCACTGACTTCATGCCCTATGCCGACCCTGCGCCCATCAGTCTCGAAGAGGCGATGAAGCAGTGGTAGCCGGCCAGTAGGGCGCGCATCAATCCGGCTGGCCAACGGCCGGCCCTTGCAGCAGAGAGAGCTATGTCCCGGTCCCTTGGTACGCTGACCATCGACGTTATCGCCGAGGTCGGTGGCTTCGCCTCCGGCCTGGACAAGTCCGAGCGCCGGGCAGAGAAGTGGCGGAAGAAGGTCGAGGCCGAGGCGAAGCTGGCAGGTCTTGCACTCGCTGCTGGCATGACCGCGGCCCTTGCCGGTCTGTCGACGGTCGGTCTCTTGATCGCTCGCAACACCATGAGCGCCGAGCGCGAGGTTGCCCAGCTCGACGCAATCATCCGGTCTACTGGTGGGGCTGCCGGGTACACCCGGCAGCAGCTGCTGGACATGGCCGACACGTTGGCAAGCAAGTCCACCTTCAGCGGCGGGGAGATAGTAGAGGCGCAGACGCGCCTGCTGTCCTATTCCGGTATTTTGGCGTCCAACATCCCCCGGGCAATGCAGGCGGTCATCGACCAGTCGGCCCGCCTCGGCATCAGCGTCAGCCAGTCGGCAGAGACCATCGGCCGCGCGCTGGAATCCCCCAGCAAGGCAGCTGCGGCGCTGGCGCAGCAGGGCTTTGGCGCTGCGTTCACCAAGGAGGTGCGCGGCACGATCGACGAGTTGGTGAAGGCCGGAAAGGAAGGCGAGGCCCAGGTGATGATCCTGGAGATCCTCGAGGAGTCCTATGCCGGCGCGGCACAGGCGGCTCGGGATACCTTCGGCGGCTCTTTGACTGCGCTGAGAAACACGCTGGATGACCTGACCACCGGTAGAGATGGAAGTCTCTCGGGCGCTACAGCGGCCGTCAATTCGTTTATTGATGTCCTGAACGACCCTCAAGTCCGAGAGGGATTCGACGCGATGATCGTCGGGCTCGGGACGATCCTGACCGACTTCGCGACCTATCTGAAGGACGGAACCGAGGTTCGAAACCTTACGGAATCGATCGCGGATAGCTTCCGGCAAATCAGTGATCTAGGCGGCATATTCAGCGGGACGATTGAAGGCCTGGACCGAGTTCGTGGTGGCCTGGTCGCAATCGAAAAGCAGGGCAACGCGGTGATGAAGCTGGCCTCGGGCCAGTACAGTGGGTTGTTCGGCTCCCAGGGGGGCGGCTGGAGCCAGTTCCTCAAGGACTACCAGACGGGGACGCAGTTCGCCGACCGCGGTTGGGCCGCTATGCAGGCCAAGCCTGCGCCTACGGTCAAGCTCATTGAGGCCAGCCTGCCGCCTTCCGGCGTCACGGGTGATCCGGCTGCAAGGGCTGCTGCAGCCGCTGCATCCGTTGCAGCCGCCCATGCGGAGGGTGCAAAGAAGCAGATTGCTGCCCAGATGCAGCTCGAGCGAGCTTACGAGGCAACCGGTCTGCAGCTTCGCCGCCAGATTGAGCTGTTCGACATCAGTGCTGACCGCTCTGGCAAGGCAACCGAGCTGCAGCGGCTGAACTTCGATCTGGAACACGGAGCACTGAAGGGGCTCAATGCCTCGAAGCAGGAGTCGCTACGCATTGATGCTCGTAAGCTGGACCTTCTGCAGGAGCAGAAGGCTGCCAACGAAGCGGCAGCTAAGGCCACTGAGTCGTTCTCCAAGCTGAGGGACGAGCTGAACAAGAAGGACTCGCTCGGCTTGGATCTGGCCCGGGAGCGGCTGAAAACCTTGCAGGCGGCGGCAGCGGCCGGCGCCGCGAACGACCCTGAGTTTGCCAAGGTGGCCGGAAAGGTCATTGAGCAGGTCGGCGGGTCGGGCGGCAGCGAGTATCGCGGCCCGGATGCGCTTTACGGCGGCGCCAGCGGTGAGTTCTCCAAGATCAACAAGGCGGTCGAGGAAGAGAACAAGAAGTACGCGACGCAGCTTCAGGCGTTGGAAGAGTACCGGAAGGCACGTGCGGATCTGACAGAGGACTGGGACGCCCAGGAGGCGGCGCTGTCCGCTACGCACCAGTCCAGGCTCGACGAGCTGGACAAGGCGAGGTGGCAGGTTGGGTTGACTGCTGCAGAGCAGGGATTGGCCGGCGTTGCCGGGGTGATGCGCGCCGGGTTTGGCGAGCAGTCCGGTATCTACCGGGCCGCGTTCGCGATCAGCAAGGCGTTCTCGGTCGCGAAGGCCGCCCTGGCAGCGAAGGATGCGGTCAGCTCTGCCCTGTCCAGCGGCCTTCCGTTCCCTGCCAACCTGGCGGCGATGGCCGCCGCAGCTGCAGCTGTCGCCAACCTGGTAGGTGAGGTGTCGGCGGTCGGTATGGCTCACGACGGTATCGACAGCGTTCCCGAGACGGGAACCTGGCTGCTGCAGAAGGGCGAACGGGTCACCACTGCGGCTACCAGCGCAAAGTTGGATGCCACTCTGGACCGGGTTTCCAATGAAGTTGCGACGGCCCCCCCTCTGACCTACGCGCCCGTGGTGAACGTGAATGGAAATCCTGACCAGAGGACCATTCAGCTCCTGAAGTCAGAGATCAGGTCCGCTATCGACAGCAACAACCTCAAGCAGGCTGGCGATGTCGCTGCAGGCCGTGGGGCTATGTCCAAGGCGTATGCGGCCGGATGGGGGGTAAAGAGGCGAGTGCGCTAGTGGATGGCAGGATCAGCTGCGTCTTCCATTGCCTTCACCGATGTTTCGGCCATCAACAGAACTCCATCAATCTGGGCCACGAATGATCTGGCTATCTCATCGATGCTTGCCTGCGGCAGATCTGGATACTTTTCCGGAAGGCCGGACGGCCAATCATTCTTCATCTGGTCAACGAAGTATCTAACCAAGATCTTCTTTTCCTCACTGTCCTTGATCGCCATCGCGAGCAGCAGCGAAATCAGTATTGAGTTCGCATGGCGTCCACCGACGAGCGAAATATTGAGTAGTTCATTCTCATTCATGGTTCTGTATTCCCAGGGGCAGTAAGTGGCAACTCTGATTATGCAGCCGGCGTGGCTGCCCGAACCACTGCGAGATGGCTACGGCCTGCGGCACGTGTCGCCCATGCTGAGGTCCACATTCGTGAGCGGGCGGTCACTGCCGCGGCGAGCCTATACCGCGACACCGAGCCAGACAGAGGTGCGTTGGCTGCTGAATGACCAGCAGGCCGCGTTGTTCGAGAAGTGGTTCCAGGAGCAGCTGTTCGACGGCGTTGCCTGGTTCGCCTGCCGGCTTCGCAGCCCCTTGGGGATGGACTACTACAAGGCCCGATTCACCGATATCTACGATGGCCCGACGTTGACCAACAGTAACCTGTGGATGTTCACGGCGACGCTGGAACTCTATCTGCGGCCGCTGCTGGCTGACGGATGGTCCGAGTACCCGGAGGGCTTCCTCCAGGCCAACGTGATCGATCTGGCCGCAAACCGAGAGTGGCCACAGCCATGAGCATTCTTGAACGTCTTTACGCCTCGGGCGGCAGCGAGATCGAGCACGAAACGCTCGCCATCACGGTAGGCAGCGAAACCCACTACCTGACCAAGGGCTGGGAGGATCTGCAGGCCGTGCTGGAAACGGGCGAGACAGTCACCTTCAAGGCCTGCGGCATGGACGTGGCAAAACCGGCGCGGAACGCGGACGGTATACAGGATCTCAACTTTGCCCTGACCAACATCGACGGCGTGGTGAGCACCAAGATTCGCGCGGCGCTTGCGGCTAGGCAGGAGATGACTGTGACCCTGCGCGTGTACCTGAGCAGCGACCTTCTGGCGCCGGTCAAACGTCCACTCTCGATGGTCATCAAGGGTGGGCAGTGGTCGGCCACTGAGGTCCAGGTGACCGCGGGCTTTATGAACATCCTCGACACGGCTTGGCCGCGCGATCGCTTCAACCTCTCCAAGCACCCCGGGCTGCGCTACATCTCATGAAGATCGAACTGGAAAAATACCTGGACGTGGTCTGGGTCAGTGGCGGCCGTGTCTTTCCCGAACTGGACTGCTATGGCGTTGTGAACGAGGTGCGCCGCGATCTTGGCTTGCCTGCATGGGATGAGTACCCGGGCGCCACGCGAGAGGATCTGCCCGAGCTGGCTAAGCAAGCGGTGCTGCAGCATGCTGGAAGCGACCTGGTGGAGGGTGCGGTGGCGTTCTGCTACGAGGGCAGCATGGTCACCCACGTTGCCGTGCTGGTCGAGGCAGACGGACGCATGTGCGCGCTGGAGTGCAACGACGGCCGCAACGTGACGGTGCTGCCGGTGTCGCGCCTTGAGCGCCGCTTCCATCGGGTGGAGTACTACGCGTGATCCGGGTGTTCCCTTCGCGCATGCCCGGCGAGGCGCTGGAGACCCACCAGCACGGCCGTACCACGATTGATGGTTGGCTGCGTTCGAACGTTCGCGGTTACACGGGTGTCGGCGAGCAGCCCATTGAGTTGGAAATCGATGGCCAGCCCGTGGCGGCGGACGCCTGGGCAGACACGTGGATCGACGCGGGAAGCGATGTTCGAATCTATCCGGTTCCGCACTATGAGGGTATAGCCGCGGTTGTGTATTGGGTCGTTGTGGCCGTGGTCGCCGCATACGCCATCTACATGGCCAACAACCTGCCCGGAAGTCGCAACGCGCAGGGTGACAGTCTGAGTCTCGACACCGCCCGGGCGAACTCTGCACGCTTGGGCAGCCCGGTGCGCGAGGTGCTCGGCCGCTGCCGCGTGTGGGCCGACTATCTGGTGCAGCCTGTGTCGCGCTTCGTCGGTGGTAAGACGTATCGCACGCAGATGTTCGTCTGCGTTGGCAAGGGTCAGCACGTCATTCCGCTCGGATCTGCGCGGCTTGGCAACACGCCGATCACTTCCTTTGGCAGCGACGTGGAGATGACCATCTATCCGCCGGGTGCCGACGTGGGCGGAGATGTTCGCTCCGAGAACTGGGTGAACTCAACCGAGGTTGGCGCCACTGCGTCGGGCACGGCCGGCTTGGACCTGAGCGATACGGCGGACGTGGCCACCGGAATCAACGCCGACTCGGTGACGGTGTCGGGGAACGTGATCACCCTGAACAACGCGACCGTGACTGACGCGAACGGCAAGGAGCGGCCCGCCACATCCGTGCCTGCCAGCTGGACCGTCGGTGCGGTGCTGACGCTGAAAATCGCTGCCATCTTCACGGCCACCACCAGCGGCCTCTACTCGATCATCGCCGGCAGCGCCGTGGACGAGCTGGCGCCGTACCTCGGCATGCCCGTGCTGCTCACCTATAACGGCGCGGACTACGCGCTGTTCGTCGCCAGCTACACCCCCGGCTCGCCGGCAGTGCCTGGGGTTGGTGGCAGTCCGGCCACAGTCACCGGTTCGGCGCCTGCTAGCAGCTTCGATTTCAGCGGCTCACCCGTCACCTTCGGGATCAGCTGGCGGGGCACCAGCTACAGCGTGGCGCTGGTGGCCAACTACATCACCTTGGGCGTGCTGCTGACGGCGATCAATGATCAGCTGGTCGACAGCGGATTGGTGGCAACCCAGTCGGGTGGTGTGGTCACTATCGGAGAGGCTGGGAGCCCGTATGCCGGCGGCAGCATCAGCTTCAGCGGCCTTCCGGCGGGCGTATTTGGAAGCAGTCCCGCTGCCACGGCCGGCGTGGCTACAACGGGCGGCACGCCGGCGACGCAGCCCCGCGTGACGCTCGCCTATGACAGCGCGACTGGCACGGCCTTCGGAGGCTTGCCGCCGGGCGTGGTTTCTCTTTTGATGGCGCGCGGGCAGAGCGAGTACCGCATCACCTCGGTGTCCGGCCTTACCTTGGCAGTGCAGCGCCTGACCGAGGCCGGCGTGGTCGACACCAGTTGGCCGGGCTGGACCACCCGCACTGCCACCGACTACCGGGCCACCGGATTCCAAGAGGGTGAGGAATGGCTGGGGCCGTTTCTGGTATGCCCTGGCGGCGAGACCACGGACGCCTTCGAGTACGACTTCAACTTCCCCGGCGGCCTAATCTGGTACACGGACAAGGGCAACAAGCGCACCTTTACGGTGACCGTTCGCGTGGCCTACCGCGTGTTCGGCTCTGGTGATGCATGGTCGGTGCGCACGCACACGTACACGGCGACCTCTGAGGATGCTCTTGGCTTCACCGAGCGCATCACGCTGGCCACGCCTGGACAGATCGAAGTGCGCGTGCGGCGCGTGACCGAGCGCGGCGGGAACTCGGCACGTGATGCCTGCTACTGGCAGGGCCTGCGCGCGCGCCTTCCTCAGCGTCCTACCCGCTATGACGACTTGACCACCATCGGCCTGACAGTGACCACCGGCACGAAGCTGGCGGCCCAGACTGATCGCAGGTTCAACGTGGAAGCGACCCGGATCTATGACGAGGGGACCGCGCGAAGCATCAGCGGCGCCATGATCCACGTGATGCGTTCGCTTGGTCTGCCGGCGGACGAGATCGACACGGCAACACTGCAGCACCTGGAGGATAACTACTGGACGCCACGCGGCGAGTTCTTCGACTTCAGCGCGGAGAAGTCCGGCACCAGCGCGCTGGATCTGCTACAGATGGCGGCGCAGGCCGGCATGGGCTACTTCCTGCTGATCGATTCGATGTGCTCGGCGGGCAGGGAAGGGGTGAAGGCATGGCGCGGTGGCATCTCGCCGCAGCGGCAGCTGGAGCCACTGAGTACGTCGTTCATCTCGCCCGGGCCGGACGACTACGACGGTGTGGACGTGACCTATATCGACGAGGTCACCTGGGCGGCCGAGACCGTTGAGTGCCGACTGCCAGGCGTCACCGAGCCGTGGAAGGTGGAGACCTACGAGCTGCAGGGTGTCGGCACGCGCGATCGTGCGTATCGGATCGGCATGCGGCGATTGATGAAGCACCACGGCCAACGCCTGACCTACAAGACCAAGACCGAGATGATGGGGCTTGTCTATCAGTACGGCGACCGGGTGAAGCTGTTCGATGACATCCCGGGCTCCAGCACCACCAGCACCATGATTGAGTCGGCCACGCTGGATGGCACGCAGCTGTTGATCGAGGTGGGCGAGTATCTGGATTGGACGCTGCCGGCGCCTCGGTGCCTTGTGCGCTTCCAGGACGGCACGCTTTCGAACGTGATGGTGCCCACCCGCGTGGATGACCACAGGCTGACCATCGCCGCGTCGACTCTGCCGGGTGAGCACGCATTCAACACCTGGATCATGGACGACCCAACGATTGATCCGCCGGAGCTGATCTTCTGCGACAGCACGCGCGCTGGGTATGACGCCGTGTTGGCCGACCTCACCCCGGGCGAGGACGGCTCTGTCGAGCTGACCGCCCTGCAATACGACCCCGCCTTCTACCAATACGACGACGCAATCGCGCCGTAGCGCCACTGGAGACGCTGCAACATGACGACCTTCAACACTGGCAACCCGCTGGGTTCGAACTCGCCGAAGGATCTGTACGACAACGCGGAGAACCTTGACGCAGGGATCAACGGCCCGGGGCATACCTGGCGTGATCGACGGGGCCAGGACCGAACGAGTTGGGCCGGTATTGAGTTTGGCTACCTGAAGTTTCTGGCCGACGGCAGCACCATCGAATTCCCGACGTGGGCGGCTGCCAGCGCAGCGGCCGGTGCAGGCCAAGTGCCGCAGAACCGACAGGTGGCCGTGATCGGTGACACAGGCAGCCATACCGACCCGGTGTCGGGGCTGACGGTCCCCAACAGCGGGCGCTACGTGATGGTGGCCGCCGGCCTTGAGTGGCGGTCGGCGGATGTGTTGACGCAGAAGGCGGACAGGAACCCGACGCGCTTCGGTATCGCGAGCGCTACGCGGGACGCCGACGACGCGCTGACTCAGATTGCCGTGACCGAGAGCATGGTGACGCAGGTCCTGCACAACGCAGCCTTCGATCCGGTGGGCAATCGCGCGGTGTATTCGGCTGCGGAGGCCGCAAATGGGCTGCCGGTCAATGCGTACCGGTTCTGGATGAGCAACGTTCCGCTGCTGGGCGACATCACGCTGGAGGTGTATTCCCGCGTGCAGGCTGGCAGCACGTCGGCTTACCCGCCAACGGCAAACGACACGCTGCTTTCGTCGGTGACGGTCAACGGCGCTGACCTTGCGGCCGGCAATGCCTATCAGTACGTGGAGTTCCGGTTGCCCCATGCGGTCACGACGACAGGATCGGATCTTCTCGTCTGGAAGCTGAGCGCTGCAGGTGGCTTGTCGATCGGCACCCGAAATGATGCCCCTGGCATCACACAGTTCCGTCGCGGCTGGTTCGGCAATGCCGGCGGTGGCAGCCAGAATGTTGGGTCTCCGAACCGCATTGCCTTCGAGGCGTTCTACCGTGAGGTCGACAGCGCGCTAGCTCCGCAGATCAACGCGCTGGAATCCCAGGCCAGCATCATCGATCGCAGCTTCACGCGGGAGTTCTCGGCCGCGGCAGCCCGCGAAACGAACGACCAGGCCTATCCGCAGAGCGCTGGCCACTACGCCTGGACGTTCGGCGCTCAGGCGGGGGCCGGTCAGGACATCGGTGCCGGTGCGTCAATCGACACGCTCGCTCTTATGGTTGAGCTGGCAAGCACCGTCGCGAGCCTGCGCCTGCGCGTGTGGTCACGCCCGACCAATCCGGCCACAGTCGGCATCTACCCCGCGAGCGATGGCACCGCAACGCTGCTCTATAGCGGCATCAAGACCTTGGCCGAGCTTGGTCTGGAGGCGGTGTCCGGGACCTGGCAGGATCTGCGCTTCCCGTTCCCGGCCATTCAGACGGTCGATGGGCAGACCTACCTGTTCGAGCTGTGGGGATACACCGCCGCTGCCGCCAACATCGGCATCGGCATCACCCGTGCGGCAGACGGTGGCTTCAACCAGCAGCAGCGCGGTTGGTATCGGGGATCATCGGCCATTGGAGTCGGTTCGGCGCTGGCCTGGAGGCTGGGTGGCGATGTCTTCCGAATCGCCAACGACGATCCCGGCGATTCGAGTATGCACCTGCTGGACGCCTATGATCTGGAGATCGATGCAGCTGGCCTGTCGGTGTTCGTCTACGGCTCGGGCTATGGGGACGGTCGGAAGGTGAGCATCAACGCAGCGTTGTCAGTGGCGGCGGCAGCGACCGGGACCGAGAACAAAGAGGACTACAGCCTCATCTATGACACCGACACGGTGTTCCCGAGCATCGCCGGGGCGTGGCTGGGCCGACGGCACATCAGCGGGGTTTCTGCTGCGCGCAGCGATACCGGCACCGCACTGACCTTGGGCACGGACTTCGCGTACCACGTCAACGGGAAGCTGCGTGGGCTGATCGACGTGGCTGCGTTCGCGGTTGATGTCACCTACAGCTACAAGCGCGAGCGATACGACCTGGTCCAGATCGACCCGCAGACGCAGGCGGTGACGATCAAGGCCGGGCCGGAGCGCGACTTCGATGCGGTGGAGTATCAACCTGCGCCCGATGAGGGGCGGGTGGTGATCGGCTACCTGCACGTGGTGGGCGCCATGGTGACCGCAATCAACGCCTCGAAGTTCCAGGGCGGGGTAGTGCGTCGAGGTGGCGAGGCCGACTGGCAGCAGCTGCTGATGCACAACCGAGCCTGCTTGCGCCGGCTGCTGGGCAAGGCTGCGCGCGGGGAAGCGGTGAAGGTGGCCAGCTATGGCGATTCCATCGTCGCGGTGCAGTTGGGTGATCCACCGTACACGGCCAACGGCGCGGCGCGCGATCGACCGGAGAACTACCTGATCAACATGCCGGCGGACACGGTTGCCGCACTGCCGAAGTACGATTTCGGTGATGGCGCTGGGCAGGTGCACGTGAAGATCAGCGCCGTGTGGCCACTGATCGCAGCGCTGGAGCTGGCGAGCGGTCAACCGGTCGAGTACCTCAACTTCGGGCGGGGCGGGACGACCTCGGGAAGCACCCAGCACAACGGCCTTTGGCCCGCCCGCCTGCAGCCGGTGTTGGAGTCTGGGGCGGACGTGCTGCTGCTGCACTTCGGCATGAATGAGCTGGGGCAGGCCACTACGCTGGCCAACATCAAGAGCATCGCCAGCCAGGCGAAGGCGGTCGGTATCGAGGTGCTCATCATGTCCGTGCCCCGCCGCAACGTGGTGGACGGGCCGGCTCTGTCCGGCTGGAACTACACCAACAGGGCGCTGTGGCGCGCTGCAGTCGAGACAGGGGCAGCGTTCGCCCCGCAGCACTGGATCGTCATGGATGAGCAGCTGGGCGGCATGGGCGCCAGTCGGGATTCGCTGGGGGCTGCCGCGTTGTTCAACCATCCCGGCCCGGCAGAGTTCGCGCGCTATGGCCAGGTGCTGGTGGAATCGGTACTGGGCTGACCGGGAGTGGATTTCACATCGCATTCATGCCTTGACGGCAATGTTTAGGACATAGCGGAAGGGGACTGCTGGGTGCTCAACGGTCGAGCGCTCGGCAGTGCTTACTCCCCACGGTTTTGTAGGACTCCGCTTTGAAGCTTCTCATTTCTCTAGCCGGCGCGGCGCTGGTAGCCAGCGCTCTCTTGGCGGTAGTCCATGGAGCCACGCTGTGTTTTAAGGCGGCTGCAAGGCGGCGCTCAGCGCGGCGGCAGGGGCCGCAGTGATGGAGGCTTATCGTTACGCTTACCAGAAGGCACGCGGCTGGCACGCTCCGGTTCTAACGTCGGCGTGGGCTGGACTCAGGTATTCGCTCACCGGGGATAGCGGCTGTTTCAGGTCGCATGGCGGCTGGCGTCTATCAAGGATCCGAAAAGGCGTGGAGTCCTCCGAGTAGATCAGTCGCCTTCAGGGGGGGCGCTGAGAAATGGCGTCCCTCAATCGTGTGGTCACCTGCTGAGTCCAGATCGCCGCCATGTGCTATTCCGCCCAGATCGACCGCTTACCAGAAGCTGGTCCGCATGACCGGCGCCACCGTGTCGCTGCAGGAGTTCGCCGCGCTCTACGCCCACGATCCGGGCAAGAAGCGGCCCAAGACCCCGAAGGCGGTGGAGGGCGCCTTCGGGATCTATCGATCAGCTGGACGGGCTCAAGTAGAGAGAACAGGCTGATCTATACGGCTAGTTACACGCAGGTAATCGAGGTGCGAACCATCGGGCTCTTTACGCCATCACTGTCTTCCAAGTAGCGGTCCAGTACGATGACGCTGCCTGAAACTGGGTAAGCGGTGGTGCAGCGGGCCACGGCATTAAGCGTGCCTGGCGGGCTTCCAGGGGAAATATACTGCGTAGAGTTCTGGCTGCAAAGATAGTCTGGCGGGCAGGTCACAACTTTGCTGCGAAGGTAGAGCGGATAGGTAGGAGACCCTACAAACTGCACGGTGTAAGGGATATCTCTGCGGGGTGGCCCAGTGACTGCCGGCACATTGGTGATCGTCAGCGGTCGGCAGTCAGTCTCGCCTGCCTTGAAGGTGCGATAGCCCTTCTCCACGCCTTTCATAGCCGCCGCTTGGAACTCAGATTCCTGAAGCGCTGCAGCGTCTTCGGAATTGGTGTGGAAGCCCACTTCGATCAAGGCCGTCGGCATCTCCGCGTCGCGTACTTCGGCCTTGTTATTGCCATTTGCGAGTTCTGGCCTAATAACAAAGTCCGGGTAATCTCCTTGAGCAGTGATCTGCTCCTTCATGTAGCAAAGGATGTTGTTTGAAAGTTGAACGGACGCTGGGTCATCAATTTTTGTCATGACCAACGCCCCGCGAGCGGTGGGGCCTGCGGCATTGGTATGCAGTGAGATGAGGGTCTCGGCATTGATGTGATTGGCATACCTGGCGCGGGCTGCGATGTCATCGTCTTGCTCGCGAAGGTCCCGACGCTTGGGCTTGCCTTCGGGGAAGCGATTCCAGATCGTGGGGCCCTCGTCAGGCAGTAGTGACTTGATGTAGTAACGAGCGGCCAGATCCTTCCATGACAGGTTGCTTTCCGGTTCGATGAACGGATTTCCGGTGGCTCGGGTGTGGCGAACCTCCGTGACGAAATTTCTGCTGCGGGACGTGAGCCATGTGTTCAGCAGCTGAGCAAAGAGCAGTGTGACGTCATCCTCGTGTACGTTGGTGGTGCCGACGTAAGGAGTGGGACGTTCGTACACCCATGCGTTGTCGCCGTAATGGAAGTACTTGCCGTGGCCAGGATTGATGACAACTAGTCCAGGTACGGGCGTTGCGGCAGCGCGGGTACTGCGTTTGCTCCTACGCTCCTTGATGTAGTCGGGCGGGAAGATTTCGTTGATCGTTCTTCCCCCAATTCGGGCAACAACGTACTTGAACTGAACAGTTCCCGATAGGTACTCGTAGAGTTCGGATTCTATTTCCCCCAGCTTATCGCCGAATTCTTCACTGAACTCTGTCTGCGTTTTAGGCAGGTAGCCTGAATCAAGGTCTATCCATACGATCCCCGTGGACGGTTCTGGGGTGATTCGTACCGTAACCCGGGCTGCTTGCCCTTCCAGTCTTGGCTGCTGATCTACAAAGCGTTGCAACTCAGGTTCGAGTTGATGAAAAATCGTTGAGCTCTGAGCCACAGAGGGGAGCGGTCTTTCCTCTTGATTTGGTGATTGTTGCGAACTTGCACTGCTGGCGAACGCCAAAGAAAGCGCTAGTCCTGCAGCTATACAAGTAAGTTTCTTACCTCGGGTAACCGACATAATGCATTTCCTTTGCTGATGGATCCCCCGCGTGTGAGGGTAACAGCAATGGCCGGGATAGATGAAATGGTGGGCCATCGCGTTTGTTGCAAATAGATGAAGTTCTGCGAAAGTGAAGAATAGCCTCGCTGCTGTTGCTAACAGCCAGCGTAGGGCAATGGCTACGTTTCAGCGCGGAATTGCCCGATTGAGCTAGCTGAGCAAGACAGGCATCTTGACCTTGCCCGATCCGGGGCCGCAGGCCGCTCAACCCGGACGCGCCTGAGCAGCGCCGCGCCGGCACTTTCCCCGAACGATTCAGGCAGGTCGCTACCGCGTTCGCAGGATCTGCGACGCCCGGTCGTATGCTCCCGGCCATGCTTCCCTCACATGGTTACCAAGGCTTCCGCTCAGCACCACCACCCTCTGGCTGGGTCCAGATGGGGGAGGGCTGGGTGCTGTGGTGGAATGGCCGGCAGATCGCTCATGTCACGTCGGCAAAGGATGGCGGGGTTCGGGTGCACCTTGATGCCCGAAAGATGTGGGACACCAAGAACGTGAGGGCGGCCAGTATCCAGCAGGGCAAGCGTTACGCCGAGCGGTGGTGCGCGGCCAGGCTCTACCCCGAGCAGAGGCTGCGGGAAGCGGTAGCTCGACTGTTGGACAGCACGCCCACCGAACTGCCGCCGCCGATGCCCGGATTGCCACCCACCCCAGAGCAGCTGCAACAGGCTCGGCGCCTGGCCGAGGCGGGGACGAAGGAGCTGGAGCGGGTCAAGGAAGCGCTGGAGCCGCGCCGTCCGCCGGCTGCGACCAAGTCTGGCTCTCAAGCGTGGGTGCGGGTCTGACTTGTAATTGATTGTCCAAGATGGATGTAGAGAGCGCGCTTTCACATCATGCCTGCTACTTGACTGGCGGGATGCTTGCTAGTAGAAAGCAAGCATCCCCATTTCGAGTAGCAAGCATGGATGGCGAGACTGAACAGGTGTCCTCCAAACAGTCAAAGGGCGGCAAGCGGCGCGCAGAAATCTTAAGCAGTGAAGAGCTAAGTTCAATCGCTTCAAAAGCTGCCCGAGCCCGTTGGGGTGTGCCGAAGGCTACCCATCAGGGCGTAATTCAGATTGGTGACCTTGCCATCGACTGTGCGGTACTGCCTGATGGAACGCGAGTTTTGTCCGAGCGCAGCGTAGGCCGTGCTCTGGGCCGCAGCCGCGGTGGTGCATATGTACCCAAAGGAGATCGCCAGCAGGGAGAAGATCGGGCCTCAGACCCTGGCGAGAAATTGCCGTTCTTCGCGTCAGCCGCGACCCTTCGGCCCTTTATTGACAATGACTTACTGGTGGCGCTGACGGAGCCCATGCGCTACCAGCATCTCACCAGCAACAACATCGCACATGGCTTCCCTGCGTCGGCACTGCCGAAGGTCTGCAACGTTTGGCTTCGTGCCCGTGATGCCAGTGAGCTCTCGAAACCGCAGCTTGTCGTCGCACAGCGCGCCGAGATGTTGATGCGGGGCCTTGCCGAGGTAGGTATTGTTGCACTGGTTGATGAGGCAACTGGCTATCAAGAGGTCCGTGATCGCAAAGCTCTCCAGGCCATTCTGGATCAGTTTCTGCAGAAGGAGTTGGCTGCGTGGGCTAAGCGTTTTCCTGACGAATTCTACAAAGAGATTTTTCGCCTTCGCGGATGGAAGTGGAGCACGTTGAAGCGACCGGGAGTAGTGGCGGCGTACACGCGCGACCTTGTCTATGCTCGATTGGCCCCTGGCGTAATGGAGGAGCTTGAGCGCCGCAATCCGATCACTGAGTCCGGGCGTCGTAAGGCTAAGCATCATCAGTGGCTTAGCGAGGACGTCGGTCACCCTGCGCTAGCCCAGCACTTGCATGCGGTCATTGGATTTATGCGTGCCTCCGATTCCTGGGACAATTTTAAGCGTCTTGTGGATCGTGCCTTCCCTAAGAGGGGGAGCAATTTAGAGCTGGAACTCAGTACTCCTCCGCACTAGTTGAAGGACAGGTTATCAGCCAGTTCTGGCCAGTTCTGGCTGGATCTGAGGCTCTTGTGGTCTAGAATGCTGGCATCCAGGCTGAGTCCGAGGCAATATTCAGCTTGAGTGGAGCTCCCATGCTTTGGTCAGGTCACTGGCATGCGAGGGATTGTTGCAGCTTGGCAGTCAAAGGATGGGGGGGCGATGATCGAAAAAGTGCTTGCAGTATTGTCCGACATTGCCACGATTGCAGCGGCCGGGTTGGCGTTCTACCTCTTCTTCGCAAAGGGCTCTGAACTCCGGGCTATGCTCAATGCGCTTGCCAATCTTGCACATCAGAGCAGCCTTAGTGAAATTAGGCAAAAACTTGATCTGGTCGCATCTTTAAGAGTGCAGGATGAGCGCGAAGAAATTGTGAGCATCCTTCATGACGTGTGTGGCCAGATTGATGGGAATCCGAAGCTCAAAGATGCCTTTTCAGAGCTCACGGATCGTGTGAAAAAGGCGTCGTCGACGAGGCGTGTTCTAACCGAACCGCAGAAACGCTCCATAGTGAGCGAGCTCCGCGAAAAATTGCGTCATTCAGATGTTTCTAGCATTGCGGGCGTAATGGGGGATTTGGATAAGTGAAGATCGTATCCGCGATTAATGCAATGATTGCGAACTCGGACAGAATCTCCGATGTTGTAACTGGGCGGACTGGTGAGCTGTTCTTCCTTTATGGTGGGAGATACAAGTGGTCCATACTTCGCGATGCGAGCGGTGAAATTCGGCTTTGGTTCTATCCAGGGACGCAGAGCTTGAATGACCTCTCGTCTTGGGATGACTATGAGTGGGCTGGATTCGACGAAATGGTGCTCTACTCGGCAAAGGAGCTTGGCACGAGAGAGGCAGTCGACTCATTCGACGAGCTTTACCGCGTGGTCAGTGAAAAGCGTTACGGGGTGGATGAAGCGCTTGATGATATTATCAACGGCTCGGGTTGGGGGGAGCGACGTTGAGTGATGTGCTTCCAGGTTTGGTGCGGAATTGTTGATGTTACTTGCGGCGCTCTCGGATTTTTTGGGGTTTTTATTCAATGTTCGTGATTTCTTGCCGGTGTCACTCTGATCAAATGGTTCCCTGGCGATGCACCAAGGCTGCTGAGCTGCAGTAGCAAGACCATTGATCCATTAGCAGTCGGCGCTTCTCGATCATTGTTCCTCGTTTGTATGCAGCCTTGGTTTTATCACGGATCTTGTGAGCCAGTGCAGCTTCGGAAAGGTCGTCGGGGAATTCAGTAGTCTCGCTGGCCCAGTCCTTGAACGTTGATCTGAAACCATGAACTGTTATGTGGCCGTAGCCCATTCGCTTCAGCAGCGCGAGCATCGCGTTCTCACTAAGCGGTTCGTTGCTTATGTCGTTGGGAAAGAGTAAATGTGCCCGGGCCATACGCGCCCGCGCTAGCGCCAAGGCTGGCACTGACAGTGGGATGGTGTGCTCGACCTTACCTTTCATTCTGTCCCGGGGAACGGTCCAGGTTCCAGCGTCAAGATCAACTTCCCTGGGGGCCGCGCCGAGCGTCATCCCGGTGCGCGCGGCGGTGAGAATCGTGAACTCTAGGGCGCGTGCTGCCTCGCCATGCCTTAAGCGCAGGGCGGTCATGAAGGCTGGCAGGTCCGCATAGGGCAGGGCAGCGAAGTTCTCGACCTTCGTCACTGCGGTGGGCTTCGGAAGGATCACCGCCAAGTGTCCGCGCCAGCGCGCGGGGTTGTCCCCGGTGCGCTTCTTTTGCACGGTCACCGAGTCCAGGACAGCTTCGATACGCTGTCGCACGCGACTGGCAGTCTCTGTTTTAGTCACCCAGATGGGACGCAGAATGGCCAAGACGTGGTCGGTTTCGATGCGATCAACCCGCAGGTGTCCTATAACGGGCCTGGCGTAGGTTCCCAGGGTGCTAGTCCACTGGCCGGCATGCTTCGGGTTAGTCCACCCGGCCTGACGCTCTGCGATGTAGGCCACGGCCGCCTCCCAGAACGTTGGGATTGAGGACGTGGCCACCGCAGATGCACGCCTTCCGGCAAGGGGATCTTGTCCAGCCTGGACTAGCTTCCTAGCGCCATCCGCCGCTGCCCGCGCATCGGCTAGGCCGATCACATGCAGCGGGCCAAGTCCCATTTCTGGGCGCCTTCCCTCGAAGCGATACCTGAACACCCAGCTCTTAGCCCCTGAGGCGGTAACCTGGAGGTACAAGCCACCACCGTCGGCGTGGTAGCCCGGATCTGTGACCGTGGCCACCCGTCTCGCCGTCAGGCGGTTGATCTTTAATCCCATTTCTTACCCATCCATGTACCCACCCGGCAGACGCGACTTCACGCGAAAGCCCGCGAACGAACTCGGATGGTGAAACCTAGCTGGCGCAAAGGCTGAGACTGGTTTCACGAAGGCGCACGGAAGCTAGGGAACGCCCTAAATTCAGACACTCTCTCCGCCAAGATGTTCAGAAGAGCCCCTGGAAACAGGGGCTCTTTTGTTTCTTCAGTCCATACCATCCACCTGGGTATGAGCAGTCGAAGCACGGCGGCTCTGATGGAGCAGGCCGAGATCGGCAACGAGAGCAGCCAAGGCTGCGATGAAGAGAGGAAGGTGGAACTCGTCATGACCCGCAGCAGCGAAGGCAGCGTGGACAAGCGCGGTGCCGGCGCCTACGGCTCCGCAAAGACGCTCATGGGCCCTCGCAGAGGGTTTGAACAGCATCACCTGGCGATAGCCATGCAGCAGGACGCCGACGGCGAGTAGGTTGGAAGCCAGGTAACGCTGGGCGCTGCCGAGGACACGGAACATGATCCACTCATGCCAGAACGCGGCGTCGATCTGGTGCAGGATCAACGCCAGCAGTGTTGCGGGATGCCACCGTGCTGCTCACGGCGGAATGATGTGCTCAACTGGCGCCTTCCTCGTGCGAGCTGGGACTGTCCATGTCAAGACGTCCAGCTCCATCTCGCCAGGCAGGCCACCCGAGGTCATCCCGGTCCTGGCAACTGCAGGTCTTTTGGATTCCAGGGCCCGCGTATGCACTCACCCGCGACGCCCACCCTTCGGCCTGTTGTGGCAAAGCGGATAGCTGGAGCAGGACCTGAAAGCCCCATGCGGCCCATTTCGGTCCACAAACACGCCCATCTTGCACACCGGGCAGCGCTCTTCATTGATCGCCACACCCGACACGCTCGTAACCTCCACGACGCCGTCC
>NZ_QAIJ01000080.1:0-12549 GCF_003060985.1 Stenotrophomonas sp. HMWF023 | reverse complement strand
ATGGCCGCTATGAGCGACAATACTGAAAACAAAGCGCTGCGCACGGTCGAAGGCCGTGTCGTCAGCAACAAGATGGACAAGACGGTTACCGTCCTGGTTGAGCGTCAGGTCAAGCACGCACTGTACGGCAAGTACATCAAGCGCTCGACGAAACTGCACGCCCACGATGCCGACAACGCCTGCAAGGAAGGCGATGTCGTCCGCGTGACCGAGATTGCTCCGATGTCCAAGACCAAGAACTGGCGCGTGGTGGAAGTCATCACGCGTGCGGCTGAATAAGGAGTCTGAATCATGATCCAGATGCAGAGCTACCTTGACGTCGCCGACAATTCTGGTGCCAAGCGAGTGATGTGCTTCAAGGTGCTGGGTGGTTCCAAGCGCCGTTACGCCGGCATCGGCGACATCATCAAGGTCACCGTGAAGGATGCGATTCCGCGCGGCAAGGTCAAGAAGGGTGAAGTGTATGACGCTGTCGTGGTGCGTACCCGCAAGGGTGTGCGTCGCCCCGACGGCTCGCTGATCCGCTTCGACGGCAACGCTGCCGTTCTGCTTAACAACAAGCAGGAGCCGATCGGGACCCGTATCTTCGGGCCGGTGACTCGTGAACTTCGTTCGGAGAAGTTCATGAAGATCGTCTCGCTCGCTCCCGAAGTGCTGTGAGCGACAGGAGATAATCATGGCTAACCGTATCAAGAAGGGCGACCAGGTTGTCGTCAACGCCGGCAAGGACAAGGGTAAGCAGGGCGAAGTCGTCCGCGTCGATGGCGACCGTCTGGTCGTTGCCAACGTGAACATCGTCAAGCGCCACACCAAGCCGAACCCGCAGGCAGGTGTTGCCGGCGGCGTGGTCGAGCGTGAAGCGTCGATCCATATCTCCAACGTGAATGTGCTGAACCCGGCTTCGGGCAAGGGCGAGCGCGTTGGCTTCAAGGTGCTGGAGGATGGACGCAAACTGCGTGTGTTCCGCTCCAGCGGTGAGGCGCTCGACGCCTGAGGAATGAGAAGATGACTTCCCGTCTCGAAAAGTTTTACAAGGAAGAAGTGGTTCCGGCGCTGATGAAGCAGTTCGGTTACACCAATTCCATGCAGGTGCCGAAGCTGGTCAAAGTCACCCTGAACATGGGTGTCGGCGAAGCGGCCACCAACAAGAAGATCCTGGAAAACGCCGTTGGCGACATGACCAAGATCTCGGGCCAGAAGCCGATCGTCACCAAGTCGCGTATCTCGGTGGCATCGTTCAAGATCCGTGATGGTTGGCCGATCGGCTGCAAGACCACGCTGCGTCGCCACAAGATGTACGAGTTCCTGGACCGCCTGATCAACATCTCGCTGCCGCGCGTGCGCGACTTCCGTGGTGTTTCCGGTCGTTCCTTCGACGGTCGCGGCAACTTCAACATGGGTGTGAAGGAACAGATCATCTTCCCGGAAATCGACTTCGACGCTGTCGACGCGATCCGCGGTATGGATATCGCCATCACCACCACTGCGAAGACCGACGCGGAAGCGAAGGCGCTGCTGGCAGCGTTCAAGTTCCCGTTCCGTAACTGATTCGTCGAGGAAACCGAAATGGCAAAGACCTCCATGGTCAACCGCGACATCAAGCGGAAGAAGCTGGCTGAAAAGTTCGCTGTCAAGCGTGCTGCTCTGAAGAAGATCGTGTCCTCCCCGGACGCGAGCTACGAAGAGAAGATCGAGGCCTCCACCAAGTTGTCGAAGCTGCCGCGCGATTCGTCGCCGAGCCGCCACCGCAACCGTTGCGAACTGTCTGGCCGCCCGCGTGGCGTGTACAGCAAGTTCGGCCTGGGTCGCAACAAGCTGCGCGAAGCCACCATGCGTGGCGACGTTCCGGGCCTGCGCAAGGCCAGCTGGTAATTCCAGCCGGTCCTGCCAGCGAGGGCGCCTTCGGGGGCCCTCGCAGCCGGGGAGGGAAGGTGTTCAGCTTTCCCTCTGCAAAAAACCGAAGAGCCCGACGCAAGTCGGGCTCTTTTGGCGTATACTCCCGCGTCTTGCTCTGCGCAACGCGTAGGGGGAGGGGGCCTGGCCCGTTTCCAGGAGACAACAGATTTTCGCGAAAGCGGATATCGGTGCACTCAAAGGTACTCATATGAGCATGACTGATCCCATCGCCGACCTGCTGGTCCGCATCAAGAATGCGGCAGCGGTTGGCAAGCAGACGGTGAAAGCCCCGTCGTCCAAGATCAAGGTTGCGATCGCCCAGGTCCTGAAGGACGAGGGTTACATCGCCGACCTGCGCGTGACCGCGCTCGAGAACAACAAGTCCGAGCTGGAAATCGTGCTGAAGTATTTCGAAGGCAAGCCGGTCATCGCGACCCTGAAGCGCTTCTCGCGTTCGGGCCTGCGCCAGTACCGCGGCAAGAGCGAACTGCCGAAGGTCATGAACGGCCTGGGCATTTCCATCATTTCCACCTCCAAGGGCATCATGACTGATGCGCAGGCGCGCCAGTTGGGCGTCGGCGGCGAAGTCCTGTGCTTCGTGGCCTAAGGCGAAAGGAGTAGACCATGTCCCGTGTAGCCAAGAAGCCGATCGACCTGGGTAAGGTTGAACTGAACGTCCAGAACGACAACGTCATCGCCAAGGGCCCGAAGGGCACCCTGTCGCTGGCCAAGCCGGCTGGTATCAACATCAATGTCGAAAACGGCGTTGCCACCCTGAGCACCGACAACGTGGACCTGATCCCGCTGACCGGTACCGTCCGCGCCATCCTGTCCAACATGGTCAAGGGTGTTTCCGAAGGCTTCGAGCGCAAGCTTGAGCTGGTCGGCGTGGGTTACCGTGCCGCGATGCAGGGCAAGGACCTCAGCCTGTCGCTGGGTTACTCGCACCCGATCGTGTTCGTGGCGCCGGAAGGCATCACCATCACCACCCCGACCCAGACCGAAATCCTGGTGCAGGGCGCTGACAAGCAGGCCGTCGGTGAAGCTGCCGCCAAGATCCGTGCGTTCCGCAAGCCGGAACCGTACAAGGGCAAGGGCGTGAAGTACTCCGACGAAGTCATCATCCGTAAGGAAGCCAAGAAGGCGTAAGCGCGAGTCCCTCGCAAGAGCCCGCAGATCCATGTGCGGACTTTCCAGGGAAAAGCCCAACCTTCAGCTTTCAAGGAAAAAACATCATGAACAAGAACATCGCCCGCCTGCGTCGCGCCAAGTCGACCCGTGCCCACATCCGTGTGCTCGGTGTGGCCCGCCTGTCGGTGCTGCGCACCGGCCAGCACCTGTATGCACAGGTCTTCACCGCTGACGGCTCGAAGGTGCTGGCTGCTGCCAACACCACCCAGGCCGACATCAAGGAAGGCCTGAAGAACGGCAAGAACGCCGATGCCGCCGCCAAGGTTGGCCGCATCGTCGCTGAGCGTGCCAAGGCCGCCGGCGTCGAGAAGGTTGCCTTCGATCGTTCGGGTTACCGTTACCACGGCCGCATCAAGGCCCTGGCTGACGCTGCCCGCGAAGCCGGCCTGCAGTTCTAAGGGATCAGGGCAGGGGACTTCGGTCCCCGTGCCCGCCTGCTCGCCAGCCTGAGTGAGGCTGGGCGGCGCCGCTCTTCTGCAGCGGCCCACCGCAACAACGCGTCACTCCACAACCATAAGCGGCCCCGAGCCGTACATAACCCAACAACCAAGGAATAAACATGGCAGAAGAACGTCAGCAGCGGGGTCGCGATCGCGACCGTAACCGCGAAGAGAAAGTCGACGACGGCATGATCGAAAAGCTGGTCGCGGTCAACCGCGTCAGCAAGACCGTCAAGGGTGGCCGTCAGTTCACCTTCACCGCCCTGACTGTTGTCGGCGACGGCGAAGGCAAGGTCGGTTTCGGTTATGGCAAGGCACGCGAAGTGCCGGTCGCCATCCAGAAGTCGATGGAGCAGGCTCGCAAGAACCAGGTCACCGTCGATCTGAACAACGGCACCCTGTGGCACACCATCAAGGATGGTCACGGCGCAGCGCGCGTGTTCATGCAGCCGGCTTCCGAAGGTACCGGCGTCATTGCCGGTGGTGCCATGCGCGCCGTGCTGGAAGCAGTGGGCGTGAAGAACGTGCTGGCCAAGGCCACCGGTTCGCGCAACCCGATCAACCTGGTGCGTGCCACCGTGAAGGGCCTGACTGCAGCGCAGTCGCCGGCTCGTATCGCGGCCAAGCGCGGCAAGAAGGTGGAGGATCTCAACCATGGCTAATGAAACCACCAAGACCGTCAAGGTCCGTCTGGTTCGCGGCCTGCGTGGTGCCCAGGCGCGTCATCGCCTGTCGGTGCGTGCGCTGGGTCTGGGCAAGCTGAACGATGTGCGTGAACTGAAGGACAGCCCGCAGGTTCGCGGCCTGATCAACAAGGTCCACTACCTCGTCAAGGTTGAGGAATAATCCAATGACCATGCATCTGAATGAATTGAGCCCGGCACCGGGCGCTCGTAAAGAGCGTACCCGCGTCGGTCGCGGCATCGGCTCCGGCCTGGGCAAGACCTGCGGCCGCGGCCACAAGGGTTCTTTCGCCCGTAAGGGTGGCGGCAAGATCAAGGCTGGCTTCGAAGGCGGCCAGACCCCCATGCAGCGTCGTCTGCCGAAGATCGGCTTCCGTTCGCCGATCGCCAAGGACACTGCTGAAGTGCTGCTGTACCAGCTGGACAAGCTGCCGGCCGGCGAGATCGACTTCGCTGTCCTGCGTGCTGCCAAGCTGGTTCCGAGCACTGCCAAGAAGGCCAAGGTCGTCGTCAAGGGCGAAGTGACCAAGGCGTTCACCCTGAAGGGTGTTGCTGCCACGGCTGGTGCCAAGGCTGCGATCGAAGCTGCCGGCGGCAGCGTAACGGAGTAAGAGAATCATGGCGCAAGCTGGCATCGGTAACCTCGCGGGCGGAATGGGCAAGTTCACTGAACTTCGCCAACGTTTGCTGTTCGTCGTCGGGGCTTTGATCGTCTATCGCATCGGCTGCTACGTGCCGGTGCCGGGCGTCAATCCCGATGCCATGCTTGCCATGATGCAACAGCAGGGCGGCGGCATCGTGGACATGTTCAACATGTTCTCGGGCGGCGCCCTGCACCGTTTCAGCATTTTCGCGCTGAACGTGATGCCGTACATTTCGGCATCGATCGTGATGCAGCTGGCTGTGCACATCTTCCCCGCCCTGAAGGCGATGCAGAAGGAAGGTGAGTCCGGCCGCCGCAAGATCACCCAGTATTCGCGCATCGGCGCCGTGCTGCTCGCAGTGGTGCAGGGCGGTTCGATCGCGCTGGCGCTGCAGGGCCAGGTGTCGCCGACCGGCGCACCGGTTGTGTACATGCCGGGCATGGGCTTCGTGCTCACTGCCGTGGTCGCACTGACCGCCGGCACCATGTTCCTGATGTGGGTGGGTGAGCAGGTGACCGAGCGCGGCATCGGCAACGGTGTCTCGCTGATCATCTTCGCCGGTATCGTGGCGGGTCTGCCGGGTGCGGTCATCCACACCTTCGACGCCTACCGCGACGGCAACATCCAGTTCATCCAGCTGCTGCTGATCGCCATCGTCGTGCTCGCCTTCACCTTCTTCGTGGTGTTCGTCGAACGCGGCCAGCGCCGGATCACGGTGAATTACGCGCGCCGCCAGGGCGGTCGCAACGCGTACATGAACCAGACCTCGTTCCTGCCGCTGAAGCTGAACATGGCTGGCGTCATCCCGGCGATCTTCGCCTCGAGCCTGCTGGCCTTCCCGGCCACCCTGGCCATGTGGTCCGGCCAGGCTGCCAACCAGAGCACCTTTGGCCAGACCCTGCAGAAGGTCGCCAATGCCCTGGGTCCGGGCGAGCCGCTGCACATGATCGTGTTCGCTGCGCTGATCACCGGTTTCGCGTTCTTCTATACCGCGCTGGTGTTCAACTCGCAGGAAACCGCCGACAACCTGAAGAAGTCGGGCGCGCTGATTCCGGGCATCCGTCCGGGCAAGGCCACCGCCGACTACATCGACGGCGTGCTGACCCGACTGACTGCTGCCGGTTCGGCTTACCTGGTGATCGTCTGCCTGCTGCCGGAACTGATGCGCACGCAGTTGAACGCCTCGTTCTACTTCGGCGGTACTTCGCTGTTGATCGTGGTGGTGGTGGTGATGGACTTCATCGCCCAGGTGCAGGCGCACCTGATGTCCCACCAGTACGAGAGCCTGCTGAAGAAGGCCAACCTGAAGGGCGGCAACCGCGGCGGTTTTGCTCGCGGCTGATTAGCCTGCTATACTTTCGTCTTCCTGACGTGATGGTCCTCCGCTTCGCGGACTCTGGCCACACAAACGAAGGGCGGCCCCCGCAGCGGTTCCGGGTGGGGGTGTGATGAGGTGGTCCCGCGCTGGAGTAGCGCGGGCGGCCCGGGAGGCAACTCCAGGTCCAACCCCATCCGGCGCCGGAGCCTGGGCACACTCCCCGGGCCGGGTTCATGAAACCTCTGGTTTCACGGGCTTCCAAGCAAACCGGAACCTTGTTAGTATCACTGGTTCACTTTTTTGATCCATCCTGCCGGATCGGCGTGCCTTGAGCGCGCTGTCGGCCATCACTCAGCTGGAGAACCGCGTCATGGCGCGTATTGCAGGCGTCAACCTGCCAGCCCAGAAGCATGTCTGGGTCGGGTTGCAAAGCATTTACGGCATCGGCCGTACCCGTTCGAAGAAGGTCTGCGAAGTCGCAGGCGTCACTTCGACCACCAAGATCCGCGATCTGTCGGAGCCGGAAATCGAGCGCCTGCGCGCCGAGGTCGGCAAGTACATCGTGGAAGGCGATCTGCGCCGTGAAATCGGTATCGCGATCAAGCGCCTGATGGACCTGGGCTGCTACCGCGGCCTGCGTCACCGTCGCGGTCTGCCGCTGCGTGGCCAGCGCACCCGTACCAACGCCCGCACCCGCAAGGGCCCGCGCAAGGCGATCAGGAAGTAAGGGACATATAAATGGCTAAGCCTGCTGCTAAGACCAAGAAGAAGATCAAGCGCGTCGTCACCGACGGCGTTGCCCACGTCCACGCTTCGTTCAACAACACCATCGTGACCATCACCGACCGTCAGGGCAACGCTCTGTCGTGGGCGACCTCCGGTGGCGCTGGCTTCCGCGGTTCGCGCAAGTCGACCCCGTTCGCAGCCCAGGTGGCTGCCGAAAAGGCCGGTCGTGCTGCGCTGGACTACGGCGTGAAGTCGCTGGAAGTCCGCATCAAGGGTCCGGGTCCGGGCCGTGAGTCGGCCGTGCGTTCGTTGAACAACGTCGGCTACAAGATCACCAACATCATCGACGTGACGCCTATCCCGCACAACGGGTGCCGTCCGCCGAAGAAGCGTCGCGTCTAAAGGGAGCGATAAGAAATGGCTCGTTATATCGGTCCTACCTGTAAGCTCGCCCGTCGCGAAGGCGCCGACCTGTCCCTGAAGAGCCCGGCGCGTGCGCTGGATTCCAAGTGCAAGTTGGAGCAGAAGCCCGGCCAGCATGGCGCCACTGCCCGTAAGGGCAAGCTGTCCGACTACGCTACCCAGCTGCGTGAAAAGCAGAAGGTCAAGCGTATCTACGGTCTGCTGGAGCGTCAGTTCCGCAACTACTACAAGAAGGCCTCGACCAAGAAGGGCAACACCGGCGAGAACCTCCTGCAGCTGCTGGAAACCCGCCTGGACAACGTTGTCTACCGCATGGGCTTCGCCGTGACCCGTCCGGCTGCCCGTCAGCTGGTGTCGCACCGCGGCGTCACCGTGAATGGCAAGTCGGTCAACCTGGCCTCGTACCAGGTCAAGGCTGGCGACGCCATCGCCCTGTCTGAAAAGGCTGCCAAGCAGCTGCGCGTCCAGGAAGCCCTGACCGTCGCCGCCCAGCATGACCTGAGCCCGTCGTGGGTTGAAGTGGATTCCGGCAAGTTCTCCGGCATCTTCAAGGCTGTTCCGGATCGTTCGGATCTGCCTGCGGACATCAACGAAGCGCTGATCGTCGAGCTGTATTCGAAGTAATTCACATTGGAGAGCCCCCGGCGACGGCCGGGGGTTCACTAGGAGAACCCGCAACATGACGGTTACCGCCAACCAGGTTCTGCGTCCTCGCGGTCCGCAGATCGAACGCATTACCGACACCCGTGCAAAGGTCGTTATCGAACCTTTGGAGCGGGGTTACGGGCATACGCTGGGTAATGCCCTGCGTCGCGTGCTGCTGTCGTCCATCCCGGGCTTCGCCATCACGGAAGTCGAAATCGACGGCGTGTTGCACGAGTACACCACGGTCGAAGGTCTGCAGGAGGACGTGCTGGAAGTCCTGCTGAACCTGAAGGACGTGGCCATCCGTATGCACTCTGGCGACAACGCGACTCTGTCCCTGTCCAAGCAGGGTCCGGGCGTTGTCACCGCTGCCGACATCAAGGTCGACCACAATGTGGAGATCTTGAACGGCGACCACGTGATCTGCCACCTGACCAAGGACACGGCAGTGAACATGCGTCTGAAGATCGAGCGTGGTTTCGGCTATCAGCCGGCTGCTGCGCGTCGTCGTCCGGACGAAGAAACCCGTGCCATCGGCCGTCTGGTCCTGGATGCCTCGTTCTCGCCGGTCCGCCGTGTCGCCTATGCCGTGGAAGCGGCTCGTGTCGAACAGCGCACCGATCTGGACAAGCTGGTCATCGATATCGAGACCAACGGCACCATCGACGCCGAAGAAGCAGTGCGTACCGCTGCCGACATCCTCAGCGATCAGCTGTCGGTGTTCGGTGACTTCACCCACCGCGACCGCGGTGCGGCGAAGCCGGCCAACAACGGCGTGGATCCGGTGCTGCTGCGCCCGATCGACGATCTGGAGCTGACCGTGCGTTCGGCCAACTGCCTGAAGGCCGAGAGCATCTACTACATCGGCGATCTGATCCAGAAGACCGAAGTCGAGCTGCTGAAGACCCCGAACCTGGGTAAGAAGTCGCTCACCGAGATCAAGGAAGTGCTGGCCCAGCGTGGCCTGTCGCTCGGCATGAAGCTGGAGAACTGGCCGCCGGCCGGCGTCGCCAGCCACGGCATGCTGGGCTGATACAGCCTTTCTGCAAGACCGCATGGCCCCGTCGGCAACGACGGGGCCATTGCACCAAGGCAATACCGCCACGACGAACGAAGGTTCGCGGGCAGGTCGTCCAGGACGGATGGCCAGGACCAACCGCAGTCCGAGCAGCAGCGCCAGGAAGGCGACAACGATCCGCAAAGCCACATCATTAACCAAGGAATATCACCATGCGTCATCAGAAATCCGGCCGTAAGTTCAGCCGTACCAGCGCCCACCGCGAAGCGATGTTCAAGAACATGGCCGCCTCGCTGTTCAAGCACGAGCTGATCAAGACCACCCTGCCGAAGGCCAAGGAACTGCGCCGCGTCGCCGAGCCGCTGATCACCCTGGCCAAGGTCGACTCCGTCGCCAACCGTCGTCTGGCCTTCGCCCGCCTGCGCGACAACGAAGCCGTCGGCAACCTGTTCACCATCCTGGGCCCGCGCTACGCGACCCGTCCGGGCGGTTACCTGCGCCTGCTGAAGTGCGGCTTCCGCGCCGGCGACAACGCGCCGATGGCCTACGTCGAACTGGTTGACCGTCCGGTCGTGGCTGAAGCCGTCGAAGAATAATCGACGCGCTACACCCGTCATTCGGTGAAGAACCCGGCCTCGTGCCGGGTTTTTCCGTTTTCGGGGGGCAGAGCCCTTTGCATCCACAAAGGGATCCGACCCCGCACTGTTCCGACGGGCGCGACGTTGTGGCGGTTCGAACGGCGCGCAGTCTCGGTTACGCTTGCGGTCCGTACTACACGAGCGTTGCCGATGAATCCTCTGCGCTGGCCTTTCCGCGCCCAGTTCCTGCTGGGCTTCCTGATCTGCGCGGGCCTGCTGGGCTACGCCATCTTCCTGCAGTTGAAGATGGGGCTGGAGCCGTGTCCGCTGTGCATCTTCCAGCGCCTTGCATTTGTCGCCCTGGGCCTGCTGTTCCTGATCGGTGCCCTGCACGGGCCGTCCAATCGCCCGGGGCGGGCGACCTACGGCATCCTCGCGTTCATTGCCGCTGCCGTGGGCGTGGGCATCGCCGCACGCCACGTCTACGTGCAGATGCTGCCGCCGGAGATGGGTGCGACCTGTGGCCCGCCGCTGGCCTTCCTGCGCGAGACCATGGGGCCGCTGGAAGTGTTCCGCACCGTTCTGACTGGCACCGGCAACTGCGGCAACATCGACTGGACCTTCCTCGGCCTGACCATGCCGATGTGGTCGGGCGTGTGGTTCGTGCTGCTGGCGCTGTGGGCGTTGGTTGTGTCGCTGCGCAAGGTCAAGCGCTGAAAGCGACACGGGGTCGGATCCCTTTGCGGAGCAAAGGGCTCTGACCCCGTTCGCAGCCACGCACGGCGTGGCTCTACTGCGAGCTCCGGGTTTCCCTACGGAAAGGGATCCGACCCCTTCGCTTAGAAATCCTGCTGCAGGCTCAGATAGGCGCCGCGACGCGGCCCCCATTGCGGCGCGAACACGCCGATGCCGCCGCCATCGCGCAGCTGGTAGCTGCGGTCCAGCGTGTTGAGCACGGCCAGCTGCACATGCAGCGGATGGCTGCTGTCGGCGTTGAAGTCATGCGCGGCGCTGAGATTGACCTGCAGGTACGACGGCAGCTCGCCGCCATTGGGCACGCCCTCGATGTCCGAGCGCAGGCCGCTGCCGTACACGTAGTTCGCACCCACCCGGTTGTGGCCAGCGAAGGCGTAGCTGACGCCGCCGGAAGAAGTCAGCTTCTGGTCGTGGTCCAGATGGATCCAGTTCTGCTGCACGTAGGCCAATGCATCCGGATCGAGGTTGTACTGGCTGGTGATGACCTGGGTGCCCATCGCCTTGTTGTAGGCCGCGTTGAAGTACGCGCTGATCGGCCCGTTGCTGTAGTCGGCGCTGAACTCCAGGCCGTGGATGTGGCCGCGCCGATAGTTGAAGGTGGAATAGATGTAGGCGGCGCCGAACTGGCCTTCGTCCTGCAGGCGCGAGACGCGGCGGTCGTAGGCATCCAGGCCGAGGGTGAGGTGCTCGCCGACCTGCTGTGACACGCCGATGTCGTAGTAGTCACTGCGCTCGGACAACGGCGTGTTGCTGCCACCGGCGGGTTGCTGGTTGCTGGTGCCGTCGAACAGGGCCAGATCGCTGCCGGCAACCAGTTCGCTGGCGGGCGGGGTGAAGTAGCGGGAGTAGCCGGCATGCACCGTGGTGCTGTCGCTGGCATTCCAGACCACGCCCAGGCGCGGGCTGAGCTGGCCCTCGGTATGGCCGAACGCCTTGAAGCGGTCGCCGCGCAGGCCGTAGTTGACCGTCCAGTCCTCGCCTATCCGCCACTCATCCTGCACGTACAGTGCCGCGGTGCTGGCGTGGAAGGCGTTGCGGTCCGGGATCAGCTGCGGCGTGGTGCTTGTCTGCCGGCCATCGGCATCGACCGGGAAGACCCAGCTGCTGTTGTTGGCGGCGGCGTGTTCGTAGTTGCCATACAGGCCATAACGCAGGGTGTGGTTGTCGCCCAGCGGCGTGGAGAAATCGGCCTGCAGGGTGTTGGCGCGGTTGCTGCGCTGGACCTGCGAGGCGACGCCACTGAACACCAGATCGCCGACGACGTCCGGGTTGAAGGCCACGTCGCTGTAGCGCTGGCCGGCCGAGAGCTGGTACGCGGTCTGGCCCAGCGTGCCCTGCAGCACCAGCATGCCGAAGCGGGTGGTCTCGCGCTGGGTTTCGTCCAGCTGGCTGGAATCGAAGGTGGTGGTGTCCAGGTAACCGAACTGCGGGGTCTGCCCCGGGTTGACCGGAATCTGGAAGCGGTTGTTGGCGAAGCCGGCGAACACGCTCAGGCGGGTGTTGTCGTTGACCAGATAGGTCAGGTCGGCAAAGGCCTTCCCTTGGTGGGTATCGTCATGCAGCGGCTTGCGTGCGCTGGTGGGGTTCTCCAGCCCGACTTCGTTCTGGTCGTAGTTGCCGGTCAGGAACCAGCTCCAGCGGCCCTGGTTGCCCCACCAGGAGGCATTCGGGTTGACCTTGCCGAACGAGCCGGCGGTGATGCCGGCGCTGCCGCCGTTGCCCAGCTCGGCACCACTGCGGGTCGTGATATCGACCACCGCGGCGGTGCGTTCACCGAACTGAGCCGGCAGGGCACCGTCCATCAGGCGGATGCTCTTGATGGTGCGCGCATCCAGGGTCTGGCCGAAGCCGGAGATCGATTCGGGCAGCAGTACGCCGTTGATGCGGTACTGCAGGTTGGCGTGGTCGCCGCGCACGTGCACGCCGCCGTAGGAGTCCTGGACCACGCCCGGGGCCTGCAGCAGCACCTGGCTGAGCGGGGCGGAGGCGCCCAGGGGCTGCTTCTGGATGTCCTCGGCGGTGATCTGGTACTGGCTGCTGCCGATGTCCGGGGACAGGGCGTTGCGGGCCTGGTCGAGCTGGGCGCTGACGGTGACCACGTCGAGGTCCTTGACCGCAGCCGCGCTGGCATCAGTGTCAGCGGCAAGCACGGGTTGGCTGGCCAGGATCAGGGCGAAGGTGATGGCGGTGGTGAGCAGGGAGGGCTTCATGGGAAATGGGCAGGGAAGGGG
>NZ_QAIJ01000339.1:0-5507 GCF_003060985.1 Stenotrophomonas sp. HMWF023 | reverse complement strand
GATTTCGTCGTTGGCCTGGGCCAGCAGTTCACCGGTCGAGGCATCGACCACGTCGTGCGACAGGATGCGGCCGACGATGTAGTCGTCCGGCACGGCCAGGGCGGCAATGCCCGAGGCTTCCAGCTGCTTGATGTGGCGCGCGGTGATGCGCTTGCCGGCTTCCACGATGACCTTGTCGCCGTCGGCGAGGTCGAAGCCCAGGGTTTCGCCGCGCAGGCGCTCCGGCACCAGCTCCAGCTGGACGCCTTCATCCGGGTTGATGTGGAAGGTGTTGATCTCGAAGAACTCGGCCAGCATCTCTTCGTTGCTGTAGCCAAGCGCACGCAGCAGGATCGACACCGGCAGCTTGCGGCGACGATCGATACGGGTGAACAGCGCGTCCTTCGGGTCGAACTCGAAGTCCAGCCAGGAGCCGCGGTAAGGAATGATACGGGCGCTGTACAGCAGCTTGCCCGAGCTGTGGGTCTTGCCACGGTCGTGGTCGAAGAACACGCCCGGCGAGCGGTGCAGCTGCGAGACGATGACGCGCTCGGTGCCGTTGACGATGAAGGTGCCGTTGTCGGTCATCAGCGGGATTTCGCCGAGGTAGACCTCCTGCTCCTTCACGTACTTGATGGCCTTGGTCGACGACTCGCGGTCGTAGATCACCAGGCGCACGGTCACGCGCAGCGGCGCACCGTAGCTCATGCCACGCTGACGGCACTCACGCTCGTCGAAGACCGGATCGCCCAGCTTGTAGCCGACGTATTCCAGGGCAGCATTGCCGCTGTAGCTGGCGATCGGGAAGACCGACTTCAGTGCAGCGTGCAGGCCGTGGTCCGTGCGCTTGGCCGGATCGACGTTTTCCTGCAGGAATTCACGGTAGGAATCCACCTGGATGGCGAGCAGGAACGGCACTTCGAGAATCGAACGCTGCTTGCCGAAATCCTTGCGGATACGCTTTTTTTCGGTGAACGAATAGGACGTCATGAGGTCTTCCACCTTGTTGTGCGAGTCGTGCGCCCACGACCCGAAGGGAACTTGAAATTGTCAGTTGGAAGTCGCTGGTATTGCCGGCACCAGCACGCCTTCTCCCGCTACTTCCAACTGCCAACTCGTCTGCATCCACTCCCCCGCCGCCGCGCCTTGCGCTGGCCGGCCAGGGTTTGACCGCAGCCCGTGTTGGGCTTTTTCACCGTATTTCCGTAGAACCGCGCCACGATTGGCTGGCCCTACAACAACGACCAAAGGCCGGGGGCTTACGCCCCCAGCCTTGGCTGCATCGCCGGATTTCGATGGCGACGCAATGGAAGTGCTTACTTGACTTCGACAGTCGCGCCAGCAGCTTCCAGGTCCTTCTTCATCTTCTCGGCTTCGTCCTTCGAAGCGTTGTCCTTCAGGACGCCGCCGGCTTCGGCCAGGTCCTTCGCTTCCTTCAGGCCCAGGCCGGTGATGGCGCGGACGGCCTTGATGACTTCGACCTTCTTGTCGCCAGCGGTCTTCAGGGTGACGACGAATTCGGTCTGCTCTTCAACGACGGCAGCCGGGCCAGCCACAGCAGCGGCGACCGGAGCAGCGGCGGAGACGCCGAACTTCTCTTCGATGGCCTTGACCAGCTCCATCACTTCCATCAGGGACTTCTCGGCGATGGCGTCGACGATCTGTTCGTTGGTAAGGGACATGATAATTACCTTTGGATGTTTTTCTGGATTGAGGTTCCGTCAGGAACCACGATTAGTCGAAACTCAGGCGGTCTCGGCGGCCGGTTCAGCAGCGTCGGCGGCGACGTCGCCACCATTCTGCTTGTCGCCGATTGCCTTGATGGCGCGGGCGAACATCGTGACCGGCTCGGTCAGGACGCGTGCCAGCATTGCCAGGGCCTGGTCGCGGGTCGGCAGCGAGGCCAACACGTCGACATGGCTTGCCGGGAACACTTCGCCGCCGATGGCGACGACCTTGGCCTGCAGCTTGTCGTTGCCCTTGGCGGCATCCTTGATCAGGCGACCGGCAGCGCCGGGCTCCTCAAGCGAGAACGCGTACAGCAGCGGACCAACGAGCTTGTCCTGTGCACATGCGAACTCGGTGCCTTCAACAGCACGCGAAGCCAGGGTGTTCTTGACAACTTTCAAGAAAACGCCGGTTTCACGAGCCTGCTTACGCATCGCGGTCATCTGAGCGACCGTGGTGCCAGCGTATTCGGCTGCGATCAAGGAGTGGGCCTTGGCGGCGATGTCTGCCAGCTCCGCGACTACTTCTTGCTTCTGGGACAGATTGAGAGCCATTGCACTCCTCCGATTGAACTCCGCTTACGGCTCCTGCCGTGTGCGGTCCTGTGCGGCATCCGTCCTGGACGCCGGGAACATCGGAATGATGTTCCGGGGGGTGGGCCGTTCTAGACCTGGAGTGGGCCAACCTGGGTAACCCCAGACGTGCGTGAACCAGAAAAACTCCAGAAGGGCACCATCTACGCAGGGTGATTCCGGGGAATCGATTAAGCGTTCGTGGCTGCTCCGGCGGCGACTCCCTGCCAAATCGAGCTTCCGTGCCCGTCGCCGGCATACCACGACCGCACCTGCGGTCTTTGACGGCTACCACCGGCGATGGGTTGCCGGCGATGCCTTCAAATGTCACGACCGTGGGACCCAAGGGACCCGCGATCGCTTGAAACGATTACTTCAGGCTCAGCGACGACTGGTCGACGGTGACGCCCGGGCCCATCGTCGAGCTGACCGACACCTTCTGCAGGTACAGGCCCTTCGAGGTGGCCGGCTTGGCCTTGATCAGGTCCAGCAGCAGCGCGGTCAGGTTCGACTTCAGCGCGTCTTCGGCGAAGTCGGCCTTGCCGATGGTGCAGTGGATGATGCCGGCCTTGTCGGTGCGGTAACGCACCTGACCCGACTTGGCATTCTTCACAGCCTCACCCGGGTTCGGGGAGACGGTGCCGACCTTCGGGTTCGGCATCAGGCCGCGCGGGCCCAGCACGGTACCCAGCTTGCCGACGACGCGCATTGCGTCCGGGGTCGCGATCACGACGTCGTAGTTCAGATCGCCGGCCTGCATCTTCTCGGCCAGGTCGTCCATACCGACGGCTTCGGCGCCAGCGGCCAGGGCTTCATCAGCCTTGGCACCGGCCGGAGCGAAGACAGCGACGCGGACCGACTTGCCGGTACCAGCCGGCAGCACGGTGGAGCCACGGACCTGCTGGTCGGACTTCTTCGCGTCGACGCCCAGGCGCACAGCAACGTCGATCGACTCGACGAACTTGGCCTTGGTGGCGGTCTTCAGGATGTTGATTGCGTCCTCGAAGGCATACGCCTTACCCGGGACAACGGCGGCCTTGATGGCCTTTTCGCGCTTGTTCTGTGCCATCTGATTAACCCTCCACCACGAGGCCCATGGAACGGGCAGAGCCAGCGATGGTACGCACGGCGGCGTCCAGGTCGGCGGCAGTCAGATCCGGTTCCTTCGCCTTGGCGATCTCTTCCAGCTGCTTACGGGTGACCTTGCCGACCTTCTCGGTGTTCGGGCGCTTGGAGCCCGACGAGATGCCAGCGGCCTTCTTCAGCAGCGTGGTGGCCGGAGTGCTCTTGGTGATGAAGGTGAACGTACGGTCCGAATAGGCCGTGATGATCACCGGAACCGGCAGACCCGGCTCGAGCTTCTGCGTGGCAGCATTGAAGGCCTTGCAGAATTCCATGATGTTCAGGCCGCGCTGACCCAGCGCAGGACCGACCGGCGGCGAGGGGTTGGCCTGACCGGCCTTCACCTGCAGCTTGATATAACCGACAACTTTCTTTGCCATGTGAGTACTCTCCGGGTGCTAGCGCCTTGCGACAACAGGCTCCCCATCGGACCGGGAATCACGCGTCCCGGCATCGCGTTTTGAAATCATGCCGAAGGCCACCTTTCGGTGGCCTCGTCCCGCCAGCTTCCCAACGGGAGCCGCGCAGCATATCAGGTTTTTTCTTCACATGCCTGAAGCGGCATGTGAATACCGATCAGACGGCCTTTTCGACCTGACCGAACTCGAGTTCGACCGGGGTGGCGCGACCGAAGATCAGCACCGAGACGCGCAGACGGCTCTTCTCGTAGTTGACTTCTTCGACGACACCGTTGAAGTCGTTGAACGGACCTTCGGTGACGCGGACCATCTGGCCCGGCTCGAACAGCACCTTCGGACGCGGCTTCTCGACGCCTTCCTGGACACGGTTCAGGATCGCTTCGGCCTCGGAATCTGCGATCGGCAGCGGACGATCGGCGGTTCCGCCGATGAAGCCCATGACGCGCGGGGTTTCCTTGACCAGATGCCAGCTTTCGTTGTCGATGCGCGGAATGCCCGCTTCTTCGTGGGTCTCGATCTGGACCAGCACGTAACCCGGGAAGAACTTGCGCTCGGAACGGCGCTTCTGGCCGGCGCGCATTTCGATCACTTCCTCGGTCGGAACCAGGACGTCGCCGAAGCGCTCTTCCATGCCGTCACGGACGATGCGATCGCGCAGAGCCTGCGCCACCGACTTCTCGAAGCCCGAATAGGCGTGAACGACGTACCAACGCTTCATGCATTTCTCCTTAGCGGCTCAGGAACCACTGAGTCAGTTTCTGGATGAAGAAGTCGAACCCACCCAGCAGCAAGCTGAGGATCAGGACGACGACAATCACCACCCAGGTCATGCGAATGGCTTCCTGACGGGTCGGCCAAACCACTTTACGCAGTTCGAAACGCGACTCGGAGAGGAATTCGCGGGTGTCGCGCCCCTTGCCGGTCAGCATGAACACGCCGATACCGCCAACCAGGCCGACCACGACCGCCAACGCACGCAGCTGACCCGCCCACGTGCCCAGCTGGGCAGCGCGACCGGAGTCGGCGGAGAACCAGAACCAGACGAACAGACCTGCCAGCACCAGCAACGATGCGAGGACGTACTTGACGATATCCCCGCCTTGCGCGGAGGTGTCCTTGGAATGTTCGATCTTGCTATTCATCAGGCTGTGTCTGCTTTAGCGGCAGGGCCGCTGGGTAAGGTGGCAGATGGCACGCCAGGAGGGACTCGAACCCCCAACCTGCGGTTTTGGAGACCGCTGCTCTGCCAATTGAGCTACTGGCGTACGTAGAAAACTTGCCTTCCCTTAGACGGCGAAGGCGGACCGAGGTTCCCGGCCCGCCACTCGCCAGACCGGCAGCGCTATGCGACCGCCGGCATGCAGGCTTACTCGAGGATGTTGGCAACCACGCCAGCACCGACGGTACGGCCACCTTCGCGGATTGCGAAGCGCAGACCAGCGTCCATGGCGACCGGGTTGATCAGGGTGACAACCATCTTGATGTTGTCGCCCGGCATCACCATCTCGACGCCTTCCGGCAGCTCAACCGCACCGGTGATGTCGGTGGTACGGAAGTAGAACTGCGGACGGTAGCCCTTGAAGAACGGGGTGTGACGGCCGCCTTCATCCTTCGACAGAACGTAGACTTCGGCGTCGAACTTGGTGTGCGGCTTGATCGAACCCGGCTTGGCCAGAACCTGGCCACG
>NZ_QAIJ01000338.1:0-4181 GCF_003060985.1 Stenotrophomonas sp. HMWF023 | reverse complement strand
TACTACTCACCATTGGCCCTGCCATCCTACATATCGGCAGCGCAATCAGCGCGAATCCAATCTGTGAAATTCTGAATCCCGGCGGCGCTGCCGGCAACTCGTCGTTCCGCCCTACCTTCGCCTTTGGCTCGATCCGAATCAAGCCAGGCGAAGGTGCAATCCCCGCCGGAAAGCCTCTTTCGGATTGGATCACAAACACCGCTGAAATATCGTGCGCTGTTTCGCGTACTTACGAGTTCATGGCCCTGCCTGGTGCGCAGAATCAGGTCGTAGAGGTCGACGGCCAGATGTATACCGCCAAGGTAGTTCCCGGTGCCCAGATCGGCATCATTGCGCAGATTGAGCCTCCTGATGGCACGAAGTTACCTGTAAATACTGGTGGTGCATCAAATGGTTCCCTCCCGCCTTTGTCGCTTCTGGTCGGGACCAATCTGGTCGGCATGTCCTATCGTATTGTCGAGCTCGACGGCGCCACAGAACTACCAGAAGGCACGATCGGCTTCCCTGTGGCTGGAGGAATCCCGTTTCAAATCATGGATGCCCACGATGGAGGCAACGGGCAACTTTTCCTGTTGATTTTCTCAGCAGTAGTACAAGGTGAGGTCGTCTATCAAGCCAATGCCTGTACGCCCACATACATCCCCCCTCTGTCGCCTTGGGAACGTTCAGTGCTGCTGACAAGTCTGGCGTTGGGCAGGCCTGGTCGTGCCAAGAGCAGTTCGACGTGACCCTTCAATACCCTTCGAACGTGAATGCCTATGCGGTCTTCACGGAGGCAGCGGATGGCAGCAATACAACGATGGCTCTCACGCTGATGGGCTCCAAACCGCCTACTGGCGTGGAGTTGAGGCTGCTGCAGTCCGATGGGACAGCGATCACGCTGGGGCCGCAAAAAACTGATCCAACCAATCCGGCGCGCTTCAAGCTTCTCAATAGCGGAAGTGGTGGCACTGCGGTGGCATCTTTCCGCGCGAGTCTGTATCAGAGCCCTGATGATGTGAGCGATGGCGAGATCGACGCAGCGGCACTGCCTACCTTGAGCTACGACCTATCGCCACCAGCGTCTCTCATGACACCGGATGCTTGGTGTCACCAGGGGTGCCGACAGCGAACTTCCGCCGCAACAGATGCAGTTGTCGCATTTGGTGTGGCCGCCTACCCATCTTCGCTAACTGAAGTAGCCCCTGCTTGCATCGGCGTATTGCACCGCACTTCGTCTGGGCAGAGGTGCAGTGCCCTTGAGGGATTGCCTTGCTGACAAGCAGGAGCGCACACCCAGCTGGCAGCAGCATCCCTGATCAGATGTCACATTCGGCCCGCTGAATCAGCAGCACGCCCAAGGTAATGGCGGGCCCCCCGCAGTCCTGCGCTGTGTCGCCGGAGCGGCCGAACAGTACTAGTTGTCGCCTGGAGGGCTGGGCCACACGCCCTCCTCCCTCTGGAGATCATCCGCCTGTCCACCTTGGCAAGAAGGTCAAAGGCGTACTCAATCTGGCCTCGAGCATCGAACACTTGGAACCAACAATGAAGCGACAATCTCTAGCAATCACTCTGGCCCTGGCATTGGCCGGCCTGTTTCAAAGCCAATCCGCCCAAGCGGCCTGTGAATTCCTTGAGCACCAGCCTGGGGAAACAAACTGGTCGAATCCTGCGTTCAACATCGGTGTCGTCCGTATCAATCCTGACAATCCGACACCCGCCCTGGGGGAGCCTCTGACCGACTGGATGGCAATCTCTGGCGTGCTACGCTGCACTGCGCCGGAGACTCGCAGTATGGTCGGAAACAGTGCTGGTAACCAGACCTATTACGTGGTGACAGTGGACGGACAGCGCTACGCCAGCCTGGATCAGGCGGGCACTGGAGCTATCGGTGTGGGCGCCATCGTGGAAGTGACGATTGGAGGAATCGTTGTTCCGGTTACCAGTCTCGAATTCTACAGCGGCTCATTCCTGGGAAACATCGACTTGCCCGCTGGCGACACCCCGTTTGAGACTCGCTACCGACTGGTTGGACTAGGAAAGACGCTCAAAGAGGGAGCCTCGTCATTCCATCCTGCAATTGTGCCCCGCCTGGGATTGAATAGGCAGGGTGGCGGCCCCCTCCCAGACACCCTTACCATCGGCGGGGCTCTGAATGCCCAGATCGCATACAGCGTTGCGAGCTGCACACCCTCGGGCATCAACCAGTCCGTTGCGTTCGACAGCGTTTCTGTTGGGTCGGCGCCAGGGCTGGATCAACCGTGGCCCCAGGAAAAGGACTTCGGGTTCACCTTGGATTGCCCTGCCAGCACCAGCGGCATCAACGTCCATGCTCTGTTCACTGACAACGCGACGCCGGCAAATCTGAGTGACTCCCTGACGCTGACCGGCCCTGAGATTCCGGCAGGTGTTGCGCTCAAGCTCTTCCGGGAAGATGGCACTACGCCGATCACCTTTGGCGACGAGTCTGCTGACGTCAATGCACCTGGTGCTTTTCCCCTGTTTACCAGCAACGTTGCCGGTGAGACGGCCAAGCCTGTGTCATTCAAGGCGCGGCTGTACCAGTCCGGTCAGACAGTGGGGGAAGGTGAGATCAATGCGGCGGCGCGCGTGACGCTCAGCTACGACTAGCATCTTCTCGCAGTTGGCCTCGCTGAGGCCTTCGGCGGCGGTGAATGGCATTAGGCAGTTCGTCTCAGGGTGGCATCTAACAATCGCCCTGGAGCGCATGATCGCAGGTGGTGCAACCATTGCCGCCAATGGAATCCGTCCAGCTAGAGTGCATTTGATGGCGCGACCTTCCGCATCGAGTAGACATAGAAACGCCCCGCCATGAGGTCGGGGCGTTTACTTGGCCTTCCATCTGCGTAAGCGAATGCGGCCCCTGCCTGCATGGCCAACAGCGCACGGCCCTCTGGCTGTCGCAGCGCGCATCGCCCGAGCAGCGGTGCGGCGCCCTTGAGGGATTGGGTTGCTACCAGGTAGGAGCACACACCCAGCTGGCAGCTGCTCCCCGGATCAGTTGTCACATTCGGCCCAAGGTGGCTGGATCCGCGCTGCCAGAAGCCACTCCGCCGCCTTCAGCGGACGCTAGCGCAGCCTTCGACGCCGAGGCCACGCCGCAGCTCCCTCTGCTCTTCGTCAACGCTGAAGCCGCAGGTCAGAGTGCGCAGTGCGCAGCCGCCCATACGACAACCAGCCCCCTCCCCCATTCGTTGCCACCGTCGCCTCGCCAGCGCTATCCATACGAGTGCCTGGTTGTGTCTGCCTCAAGGCTGATTGTTCTCCGTGCTACCCGCCTTCTCAGCAATGACACCTATCCGCTTGGCTTTGATCTGCCCCGATAGCATTGCACTGACCACCATGTAGACCGCCGTGGCCAGTACGCCAAGCCAAGCATCGATTGAGAGGTTCCACAGCAGCCACGCGATATGGAAGACCCAGAAGATGATCGGAGAGAGGATCCCGATCGCCTTCTGCAGCTTGATGCGGTTGACCACGATGTTGTTCTGGAACTGCGGCAGCGGAAGCCGGTCACTCCTCAGGCTCAGATAGGCCCTGATGGTCAACGGGATGATGAAGAGGACCAGTGCCAGGTTGTAGATCATGACTCCCATCGGGTGTTGCTCCATTTTTCCAGTGAGGTGTTGAGATCAGACAGACTGATCAGTGAGCCGCATAGCGAGCCATGGTGGAGGCGCAACGCTCCCAACCTCCGTTCCAGGCGCTCGACACTGGCCTCCAGACTGATGACCGGTTGGAGTCGGCCGCGCCGCCGTTGCAGACTATAGTCCGTCGCACTATAGTCTTATCAATCCTACTGTCGGCCGTCAATGGCGACCGACAGCAAAACTGTTCAGAAGATCTTTGGCGAAGTTCTGCGTCGGCTCCGGACCGAGCGCGGCATTTCCCAACAAGACCTCGCGCTCGAGGCAGACCTGGACAGGACGTACATCTCCCTGCTGGAGAGGGGCCTTCGCCAACCGACCTTGTCCACGCTTATCGCACTGGCGGAAGCAATGGGCACAGATGCGACGCTCTTGGTGCAGCACACCACAGAGCAACTCGACCTACAGAAATAGCCCGCGGCTTAGGTCGTAGCACGACCTAGCACCACTCCAACGTCTGACCGTGCTTGGTCGTCGCGATAACGTCGTCAAGGATGAGGAGATGGTTCATGGGAAGCAGCGACGTTCAGCCTG
>NZ_QAIJ01000337.1:22508-23316 GCF_003060985.1 Stenotrophomonas sp. HMWF023 | reverse complement strand
GAGCGCCCGTGGTGTGACGGCAGCGGCTTGCCGTTGCCAGTGTCGGGCGGGTAACGTGATTGCACGCCAAGGAGTTTTCCCATGCGCCGCCTGCCCTGGGTGGGCCTGCCCACCGACAGCACCGTGCTCGGCCATCATCGTTTCGCGGTGGCCGGGGAAAAATATGTGCGTGCCTTGGTTGACGCTGCGCAGGCAACGCCACTGGTGCTGCCGAGCCTGCAGCCGCCGCTGCCGGCACGCGACTGGTTGCAGGGTCTGGATGGCCTGCTGTTGACCGGCGCGGTCAGCAACATCGAGCCGCAGCATTACGAAGGGGGCCGCACCTGGGAGGGCAACCTGCACGACACGGCCCGCGATGCCACTGCGTTCGCCCTGCTGCACGAGGCGCTGGCGATGGATCTGCCGGTGCTGGCAATCTGCCGCGGCTTCCAGGAATTGAATGTGGCGCTCGGCGGCACGCTTCATCCGCAGGTTCATTCGGTAGCTGGCCTGAGCGAACATCGTGAAGACCCGCAGGCGCCGGTGGAGGTCCAGTATGGACCGGCCCATGCGATCACCCTGGCCGATGGTGGTTGGCTGGCACAGTGGGCTGCCGGTGATCGGGTACAGGTCAATTCGGTGCACGGGCAGGGCATCGCGAGACTGGCCGAAGGCCTGCAGATCGAGGCCTGGGCCGATGATGGCCTGGTCGAAGCGGCACGCAGCCAGCGTCATCGATTCGTGCTCGGCGTACAGTGGCACCCGGAGTGGCGGGTCATGCAGACGCCGTTCTATCACGCTATTTTCCGTGCGTTCGGCCAAGCTTGCC
>NZ_QAIJ01000337.1:0-22498 GCF_003060985.1 Stenotrophomonas sp. HMWF023 | reverse complement strand
CCCCATGAGTTCGCGAACGCGCCCGCGCAAGACGGCTACGCCCACGCCACCGCAGGAAAGCAGCCTGCTGCGCTGGCTGAAGGAGCGGCGCATCACCGAGGTCGAATGCCTGGTTCCGGACATCACCGGCAACGCGCGCGGCAAGATCATCCCGGCCGACAAGTTCTCGCACGATTACGGTACGCGCCTGCCGGAGGGCATTTTCGCGACAACCGTCACCGGCGAATTCCCGGACGATTACTACGACCTGACCTCGCCGTCGGACTCGGACATGATCCTGCGCCCCGACCCGGACACTGTGCGCATGGTGCCATGGGCGACCGACCCGACCGCGCAGGTCATCCACGACTGCTACACCAAGAACGGTGAGCCGCATGAACTGGCGCCGCGCAACGTGCTGCGCCGGGTGCTGGATGCTTACACCGAGCTCGGCCTGCGACCGGTGGTCGCGCCTGAGCTGGAGTTCTTCCTGGTGCAGAAGAACACCGATCCGGATTTCCCGCTGCTGCCCCCCGCAGGCCGCTCGGGGCGCCCGGAAACGGCGCGGCAGTCGTACTCGATCGACGCGGTCAACGAGTTCGATCCGATCCTCGACCTGATGTACGACTACTGCGATGCGATGAAGCTGGACGTGGACACGCTGATCCACGAATCCGGCGCGGCGCAGCTGGAAGTCAACTTCACCCACGCCAACGCGATGGACCTGGCCGACCAGGTGTTCCTGTTCAAGCGCACCATGCGCGAGTCGGCGATGCGCCACGGGGTGTATGCCACCTTCCTGGCCAAGCCGATGGAGAACGAGCCGGGCAGTGCGATGCACATCCACCAGAGCCTGCTGCGCATCAGCGATGGCCAGAATGTGTTCACCGGCGAGCACGGCGGTGAGGATTTCAGCCCGCTGTTCGCCCACTACCTGGCCGGCCTGCAGAAGTATGTGCCGATGGCCATGGCGTTCTTCGCGCCGAACGTGAATTCCTACCGGCGCCTGGTGTTCGGCGAAGTCTCGCCGAGCAACGTGCACTGGGGCTTCGACAACCGCACCTGCGGCCTGCGGGTACCGCTGGATACGCCGGAGAACATGCGGGTGGAAAGCCGCTTTGCCGGCTCCGATGCCAACCCTTACCTGGCGATGGCCGCGACCCTGGCCTGTGGCCTGCTCGGCATCCGTGAGCGCCTCGCGCCGGACGCGCCGGTGACCGGCAGCGCCAAGGAGCTGGGCTACGACCTGCCGCGTTCGCTGGGTGAAGCACTGGACGGGCTGGAGCAGTGCAGCGAGCTGCAGGCATTGCTGGGCGAGCGTTTCTGCCGCGCCTACATCTCGGTCAAGCGCAAGGAATACGAGACCTTCTTCCGCGTGATCAGTTCGTGGGAACGCGAGTTCCTGCTGCTGAACGTGTGAAGGCCGCGAATAGAAAAATCCGTCGCCGGCGGGTAGGCTGGCACCCGTCGCCGGCCCGGCCGGCCCCCCTTTCCGCATTCTGGAGCACCCGATGAAGCTGCGTATCCTCACGCTCGGCCTGGCCTCCGCCATGCTTTCCGCCTGTGGCGGCGGCAACGGCGGCGGACAGGACAGCCAGGTCCTGAACGTCTACAACTACAGCGACTACATCGCCGAAGACACCATCCCGAACTTCGAAAAGCAGAGCGGGATCAAGGTCACCTACGATGTGTTCGACAGTGACGAGATGGTCGAGACCAAGCTGCTGGCCGGCAACAGCGGCTACGACGTGGTGGTGCCGACGCTGAACTTCTTCGGCCGGCAGATCCAGGCCGGTGTGTTCCTGCCGCTGGACAAGTCGAAGATCCCGAACCTGGCCAACCTCGACCCGGCGGTGATGAAGCGCATCGCCACCCAGGATCCGGGCAACCAGTACGGCGTGCCGTACATGATCGGCACCACCGGCATCGGCTACAACGTGGACATGCTGAAGGAGCGTTTCGGTGGCAGCGCCGACATCGCCAACAGCTGGGACCTGGTGTTCAAGCCGGAAAACATCAGCAAGATGAAGGACTGCGGCGTGACCATCCTGGACACGCCGGCGGACATGATTCCGATCGCGCTGCACTACCTGGGCCTGGACCCGCACAGCGGCGATCCGGCCGACCTGCAGAAGGCGGCGGACCTGCTGAAGTCGATCCGCCCGTACGTGCAGAACTTCCACTCCTCGCAGTACGTCGGCTCGCTGGCCAACGGCGGTACCTGCCTGGTGGTGGGCTGGTCGGGTGACATCATCCAGGCCCGCGACCGTGCGGCCGAAGCCAGCAATGGCGTGCACGTGGCCTATTCGATCCCCAAGGAAGGCGCGCCGCAGTGGTTCGACATGCTGGCCATCCCGAAGGATGCCAAGCATCCGGAAGCGGCCTACGCGTTCATCAACTACCTGCTGGAACCGAAGGTGGCCGCGGCCAACACCAACTTCATCCACTACGGCAACCCGGTCCCGACCGCGACCCCGCTGGTGGACGAGGCGATCCGCACCGACCCGACCATCTATCCGCCGGCTGACGTGGCCGAGAAGATGTTCACCTATTCGATCAACACGCCGGAGACCGACAAGCTCTACACCCGGCTGTGGACCGAGGTGAAGACCGGCCGCTAGGCCGTTCGGCCGCCGCCGGGCCCACGCCCGGCGGAACCGGCTCCCCAGGCAGCGCCGGGCCATGCTCGGCGAGCGCAGCGGTTTCCCCCAGGCACGCGCGCTGGGTCCGGCAGCCCCGGTCGCCAGCCGCCGTCATATCCCCATCGGCCCCCGGCCGTTAGAATGGCGGCCGCTGTCCACCGCCCGCTCCCGGAGCCCCCATGCCCGTTGAAGCCCAGCCGGAAGCCGCCGTCGTCGAAGCGACCGGTGTGCCCGGCTATCTCTCCATTCGTGATCTGCGCAAGGAATTCGATGGCTTCGTCGCCGTCGATGACGTCAACCTGGACGTCCGCAAGGGCGAGATATTCGCCCTGCTGGGCGGCTCGGGCAGCGGCAAATCGACCCTGCTCCGCTGCCTCGGCGGCTTCGAGACGCCCACCAAGGGCACCATCACCGTCGATGGCCAGCGGATGGATGCGCTGCCGCCGTACCAGCGGCCGGTCAACATGATGTTCCAGTCCTACGCCCTGTTCCCGCACATGACCGTCGAGCAGAACATCGCATTCGGCTTGAAGCAGGATGGACTGGGCCGCGAGGCCATCGGCAAGCGGGTGGGCGAGATGCTTGACCTGGTGCAGATGGGCCACCTGGGCAAGCGCAAGCCGCACCAGTTGTCCGGCGGCCAGCAGCAGCGCGTGGCGCTGGCGCGGTCGCTGGCCAAGGGGCCCAAGCTGTTGCTGCTGGACGAACCGATGGGCGCGCTGGACAAGAAGCTGCGCTCGCAGATGCAGCTGGAGCTGGTCAGCATCATCGAATCCTCGGGCGTGACCTGCGTGATGGTCACCCACGACCAGGAAGAGGCGATGACCATGGCCACCCGCATCGCGGTGATGGACGCCGGCTGGATCCAGCAGGTCGGCAAGCCCGACGAGGTCTACGAGCAGCCGGCCAACCGCTTCGTCGCCGAGTTCATCGGTTCGGTGAACCTGTTCGACGGGGTGATCGACGAGGACCTGCCCGAATACGTGACCGTGCGCTCGCCGCTGTTCCCGGCGCCGGTCTACATCGCCCATGGCATCACCTGCTATGAAGGGCAGCCGGTCGCGTTCGCGCTGCGCCCGGAGAAGGTGATGATCGGCAAGGACGAGCCGGAAGGGCACACCAACAAGGCGCAGGGTGTGATCGAGGACATTGCCTACTTCGGCAGCCATTCGGTCTACCACGTGCGCCTGCCCAGTGGTGCCAAGGTGCTGGCCAACTTCGCCAACTCGCAGCGCTGGGCCAGCGATGGCCTGACCTGGGGCGACGAGGTGTGGGTGCACTGGCGTGACAACGACGGCGTGGTGCTGACCTCATGAGCGTCGCCGGCCTGAAGCGCTGGCTGCCGGGCACGCGTGCCACGGTCATCGGCATTCCGTACCTGTGGCTGCTGCTGTTCTTCGCCGTGCCGTTCCTGATCGTGCTGATGATCAGTTTCTCGCACAGCCGGGTCGGCTCGCCGCCGTATACCTGGCTGCTGCAGTACGTCGATGGTGGGCTCTCGCTGAAGCTCAACCTCGAGAACTACCTGGCGCTGTTCCGCGATTCTATCTATGCCCAGGCGTTCCTGAGCTCGATCAAGATCGCCGCGATCTCGACCTTCCTCACGTTGTTGATCGGCTACCCGATGGCCTATGCCATCGCCCGCCTGTCGCCAGCCGCGCGCAACGTGGCGATGATGCTGGTGGTGCTGCCGTCGTGGACCTCGTTCCTGATCCGCGTCTATGCATGGAAGGCGATCCTGGACCGCAACGGCCTGCTCGACCAGTTCCTGCAGTACACCGGCCTGCAGACGTTGATGACCAACATGGGCCTGCCCAAACTGCAGCTGATCGATACCCCGACCGCAGCCTACATCGGCATCGTGTACTGCTATCTGCCGTTCATGGTGCTGCCGCTGTACGCCAACCTGGTCAAGCATGACCACCGTCTGCTGGAAGCGGCTTACGACCTCGGTGCCAAGCCGTGGCAGGCGTTCCTGCGCATCACCCTGCCGCTGTCCAAGGCCGGCATCATCGCCGGCTGCATGCTGGTGATGATTCCGGCGATCGGCGAATTCGTGATCCCGGAAATGCTCGGTGGCTCGGAAACGCTGATGGTCGGTCGCCAGCTGTGGAACGAGTTCTTCAACAACCGCAACTGGCCGGGTGCCTCGGCGATGGCGGTAGCGATGATCCTGCTGCTGCTGGTGCCGATCCTGCTGTTCAATCGATCCCAGCAGCGTCTGCTGGAAGGGAAGCAGGCATGAGCCCACGTTCTGCCAAGGGCCTGGGGCTGGGCGTGCTGCTGCTCGGCTTCGCCTTCCTGTACCTGCCGATCCTGCTGTTGATGTTCTATTCGTTCAACAGTTCGCGGTTGGCCATGGTCTGGGCCGGGTTCTCCACCCGCGCCTACAGCGACCTGTTTGCCGACCGCGCGCTGATGGATGCGATGTGGACCAGCCTGGTGGTCGCGTTCTGGACCGCCTGTACCGCCACCGTGCTCGGCACGCTGGCGGCGATGGTGATGACCCGCTTCAAGCGCTTCCGCGGCAAGCCGTTCTTCGGTGCGCTGGTAACCGCGCCGCTGGTGATGCCGGACGTGATCCTCGGCTTCTCGTTGATGGCCCTGCTGGCCTCGATGGGCGCTATTCCGGGCTTCCCGGCGCGCGGCCTGGCCACCATCTGGATCGCCCACGTCACCTTCACCCTGTGCTTCGTCACCGTAGTGGTGTCCTCGCGCCTGCAGGAGATGGACCTGTCGCTGGAAGAAGCGGCGATGGACCTCGGCGCGAGCCGGCTGACCGTGTTCGGCCGCATCACCTTGCCGATCATCGCGCCGGCGCTGGTGGCCGGTTGGCTGCTCGCCTTCACCCTGTCGCTGGACGACGTGGTGGTGGCCAGCTTCGTTGCCACGCCGGGCTCGACCACGCTGCCGATGAAGGTGTTCGCCTCGGTGCGCATGGGCATCAGCCCGAAGATCAATGCGCTGGCCACGCTGCTCGTGTCGGCGGTGTCGATTGCTGCGGTGATCGGCTGGTACATCAATGCGCGTGCCGAGAAGCGACGCCAGCGCGACCTGCAGCTGGCACGCCAGGACAACGGCTGAGCGGCAACATCCGGCTCACGGCGGCAGGCGCACAATGGGGGTCTACCTGATGGAGACCCCCAATGACCGTCGAGATCATCAACCCGGCCACCGGCCAGGTGACCTACCGCCATGAGCTGATGGACGCCGCTGCCATCGAGAAGCGCCTGCAGGCGGCGGCCGATGCATTCCCGCGCTGGGCCGAGCGCTCTCTGCAGGAACGTGGGGCGATCCTCAAGCAGATCGCTGGCCAGCTGCGTGCGCGCCGCGACGACCTGCAGCAGGCCATGACCAGCGAAATGGGCAAGCTGAAGGCCGAAGCTCTGGCCGAGGTGGAAAAGTGCGCGAGCACCTGTGAGTTCTATGCCGACCACGCAGCCGACTACCTGAAGCCGCAACTGATCGATACCGAGGCGCAGCGCAGCTACGTGCGCTATGAGCCGATCGGCTGCGTGTTCGCGGTGATGCCGTGGAATTTCCCGATCTGGCAGGTGTTCCGCTTCCTTGCTCCGGCGTTCATGGCCGGCAACGTGGCGCTGCTCAAGCACGCCAGCAACGTGCCGCAGTGCGCGGACCTGATCCTGGCGGTATGCCGCGATGGCGGCCTGCCTGACGGCGTGTTCGACGTGCTGCACATCGACAACGACCAGGCCGCCGAGGTGCTGCGCGATGCACGGGTGAAAGCCGTGACCCTGACCGGCAGCGAGCGGGCAGGGCGCTCGATTGCGTCCAACGCTGGCAGCCAGTTGAAGAAGTCGGTGATGGAGCTGGGCGGCAGCGACGCCTTCGTGGTGCTCGATGATGCCGACCTGGACAAGGCAGTTGCCGCTGCGGTGAAGTCGCGCTTCGACAACAGTGGCCAGACCTGCATTGCCGCCAAGCGGTTCATCGTGGTCGAAGCGGTGGCCGATGAATTCACCCGGCGCTTCGTCGAAGCCGCAGGCGAGCGCCAGTACGGCGATCCGAACGAGCGCGGCACCACGCTGGCGCCGATGGCCCGTGCCGACCTGCGCGACGAACTGCACAAGCAGGTGCAGGCCAGCGTTGCCAAAGGCGCACGCGTGTTGATCGGCGGCGAACCGGTTGCTGGCAGCCACGCCGGCTATCCGGCCAGCGTGCTCGACCAGGTGGGGCCAGGCATGCCCGCCTACGACGAAGAACTGTTCGGGCCGGTCGCCGCCGTCATCCGGGTCAAGGATGAGGCCGAGGCACTGCGCGTGGCCAACGACACCCGCTTCGGTCTCGGCGGCAGCGTGTGGACGCGTGACCCGGTGCGCGGTGAGTCCTTCGCCCAGCGCATGGAATGCGGCGCGGCGTTCGTCAACGCCATCGTCAAGAGCGACGCGCGGTTGCCGTTCGGTGGCAGCAAGGAATCAGGTTTCGGCCGCGAACTGGCCGACCATGGCATCCATGAGTTCATGAACATCAAGACCATCTACGTGGCTTGATGCACCTGCCTGTGTAGAGCCGAGCCCATGCTCGGCTGCTCTTTGCCGGGAACAGCCGAGCGTGGGCTCGGCTCTACAAAAAAGCGGGTTACAACCACTTCACCCGCTTGAACAGCCGGTACAGGCCGACGCAGATGCCACCGACGCCGACGATCATCAACGGGTAGGCCCACGGCTGGTTCAGTTCCGGCATGTGGCTGAAATTCATGCCATACCAGCTGGTGATCAACGTCGGCGCGGCCAGCAGCGCGGCCCATGCACCCAGCCGTTTCACCGTCTCGCCCTGGGCCAGCGTCACCAGTGACAGGTTCACGCTCAAGGCGGTGCCCAGCATCTCGCGCAGGGTGTCGATCACATCGCTGATGCGTACCGCATGGTCGTGCACGTCGCGGATATACAGCTTCACTTCGTCCGGGAACAGTTCGCCCTGGTAGCGGCGCAGCTGCGCCAGTACATCCTGCAATGGCGCCACCGCCATCCGCATCTTGTTCAACTCGCGCTTGAGCTCATACAGGCGCACCACGGTGCTGCGCTTGTAGCTGTCGGCGAAGATGTCCTTCTCCAGCAGTTCCAGGGTGTCGCGGAAGCGGTTGGTGATGGGCAGGTAGTTGTCCACCACGAAGTCGGCCACGGCGTACAGGCAGTACGACGGCCCCATCTTCAGCAGTTGTGGTTCGCGCTCGACGCGTGCGCGCACCGGTGCGTACGACAGCGAGGCGCCATGGCGCACGGTCACCAGGAACCGTGGGCCGAGGAAGGCATGGGTTTCGCCGTACTGGATGCGCTCGTCAACCATCTGCGCGGTGGTCACCACCACGAACAAGGAATTGCCGTAGGCCTCCACCTTGGGGCGCTGGTGCGCGTTGCGCGCATCCTCGACCGCCAGGTCGTGCAGGCAGAATTCTTCCTGCAGCTTCAGCAGTACATCTTCGTTCGGATCGTACAGGCCAACCCAGACGAAACCGTTGTTGCTGGCGATGACATCGCTGATGGCATCCAGGCTGATGTCGTGGCGTTTGCCGTCGTCATCGTAGTGGACGCAGTTGATGACGCAGGTGGGATTGGCTGCGGCGGATGCGGCAGCAGGGGCGGGCAATGAGGCGGGCAATGACATGCCCGCCATCGTGCGTCAGTGCTGCGTTTCCGACAAGTGAGGACGGCGCCCCAGCACCCAGGCCAGCGCTGCGTGGACCGGCAGCAGCAGCACGATCCATTGCACGTTGTACTGCGCCTGCAGGCTCAGCCAATGCAGCACCAGGGCGGCCACGGCCTGTACCGCCACCAGCCACAGCACGATCCTGAACATGCGGCCGGGCACGCGCCGCCGCAGCAGGCTGATCGCCCCCGGCAGCAACAGCAGGCACAGCGGCGAGAGCAGCAGCAGGTTGCGGTTGGCCCAGGCGGCGTAGTGCGTGCTGAAGCCCCACAGGAACACCAGCAGGCCACCGGCGATCGTGCACAGCAGCCACAGCGGCAAGGCCAGGCCGGCCAGCAGGCGAGGACGGTTGCGCAGCGCCAGCACGCCCGCCGCAATCACCAGGCCACACAGCAGCCACGGCCACCAGCGGCGCGCGAACTCCTTCGGCTCGGGGTCGATGCGGTGCGGCAGCAGTTCCTGCTCGGACTGCACCAGCGGGCGGCCGTCGCTGTTGCGGGCTTGCCGCAGGGCATCGGCCAGGCGCATCGGCACGAAGGCTTCCTGCCAGCGCGACAGCGGCTGGTCGGCAAACGGGCCCAGGCCGATATCGAAGCCCAGCCACATCCACGGGGCCGGCGACGCCAGGCGAACCGACTCGCTGCGATAGGTGTTGCCGCGTGAGCGGCCCGACAGCTGTGAATGCAACCCGCCGCCCAGTGCCTTGTCCAGCGTGTCGCGCACCATCGTCGCGCAGTTGGCGGTGTAGTAATCGTAGTGGTAGCGCGCGTTTTCCGGCTTGGCCCGTTCGGCCAGGTCGGCGGCCAGCGAGCGTGCCTGCTCAGGGGTGATATCCAGCCACTGTACGCTGGCACCGCGGCCGGTCTCGTCGTAGTACGACAGGTCCTGCTGCAGTGGCAGGGCCACCAGGTAATACATCATGTCGCCACGTACGAAGCGGCCGATGAAATCCTGTTCGGACGGATCGAAGTAGCCGAAGTTGTACGAGATCGCCTCGCCGCTCACCGGGTCCAGCACGACGATGGCATCGTGGCCGAAGCGCTCGAAGAACACGGTGCCCGGCTGCATGGTGACCACGCCGACACGCGGGGCAGGGGCATCGGTGGTCGTCGAAACGGTCGGCGCCGCTGCCTGCGCGAACGCAGCCAGTGGCAGGGCAGTGGCCAGCAGGCACAACGCCAGCCACAGGGTCAGGACCAGGCCACGGTGTTTCAAGCGTCGTCCTGCGCGTCCGGTGCCAGCACCGTTACATGGAAAGCCTGGACCCGGCGCGCATCGGCGCGGGCCACACGGAACATGAAGCGATCCAACGCCAGTTCATCGCCGACTTCCGGCAGATGGCCGACGGCTTCGGTCACCAGGCCGCCGATGGTGTCGTAGTCCTCATCGGAGAAGGTGGCACCGAAGCGCTCATTGAAATCGCCGATCGGCGTGAGCGCATCCACCACGTACTGGCCATCGGCCTGGATGGCGATCTGCGCCGAGAAATCCTCGGCCTCGTCGTGTTCGTCGTCGATGTCGCCGACGATCTGCTCCAGCACGTCTTCGATGGTGACCAGGCCGGCGACACCGCCGTACTCGTCCACCACGATCGCCATGTGGTTGCGCGACAGGCGGAACTCCTTCAACAGCACGTTGAGCTTCTTCGCTTCCGGAATCAGCACCGCCGGGCGCAGCAGTTCACGTACGTTGCCCGGACCATTGTCGGCAACCACGCCGCGCAGCAGGTCCTTGGCCAGCAGCACGCCGAGGATGTCGTCCTTGTTCTCGCCATGCACCGGGAAGCGCGAATGGCCGGACTCGACCACCTGCTTCATCAGCTCCAGGAAGGGCGCCTCCACCGGCAGCGAGACCATCTGCGAACGCGAGATCATCACGTCGCCCACGGTCAGCTCGGCTACCGAAATGGCACCTTCCATCATCTTCAGGGTATCGGCGGCGATCAACCCTTCTTCCTGCGCGGTGTGCAGGACAGCGACCAGCTCGTCGCGGGTGTGGGGTTCGCCGGAAAAAGCGGACGTCAGGCGTTCAAGCCAGCCGCGCTTCTTTTCACTGTGCTCCACGGAGGAGCTACTACTGTCGTCTTCTGACATCTCTGGAAAAAAGGCACCCGGCAGGCCGGGCGATGGCTCCAGTCTAGCAGGATGTGGGGGCCTGTCAGTGACCCTCGCCAGCCGGGGCGGCGGCGGCCGGGCTCTCGTCCTCGGCCGGCAGGTCCAGGCTGTAGGTGCAGCCGGCCAGGGTCTTGCCCGGGTGGGTGGCGACGGTGGATACGCTGAGGATGATCGACTCGATCTGCGCCTCGCCGGTCTTCGGATCGGTCACATCGCGACTGACCAGCTCGCGCCCAGCCATGAACTTGCCGTCCTGGTCGTAGCCGGTCTCCAGCGCCAGCTGCCTGGCCAGCGGCCGCGGGTCGGCCTGGTCGAGCACGGCCATGATGCTGGCGCCGGCCACTGCCACGCGCTCGGTCTGCCGGCCGAACACGGTGATCGGGCCGGCCAGCCGGTACTCGCTCATGAACTGGTTGCCCTGCGGCAGCGGCTGCAGGCCGTGGGCCACGGCCTTCAGCGGATCGGTCAGCAGGGGTGCCAGTGCGGCATGCTCGGCCACGCCCTGGCGGCACTCGATCAGCGCTGGCAGGTCCAGTGGTGCGGCGGAAGCGGCTGGGGCGACGACCAGCAGCATGGGCAGGAAACGCAGCGGTGACATCGCGACAACATCCGATCGGCGGCGGCAAGGCTGTGCATGGTAACGGCGCCGGTTGCGGCCCGCGACCCATCGCGACCCGGGGCGGTCAGCGCCCGGTTGCGGCCGGCAGCTATTCGAACCTGACCGGGAAGCCGAGCCGGGCTTCCAGGTGTGCAGCCACCACCGATGCCGCCGCGCGGTCTGGGGCATCGTCGTCGAGCTGCACGTACATCTCGCCGGTCCGCACGTCCAGGCCGTAGCCCGTCATGTACGGCAGCTGGGCCCGCAACCAGTCTCGCTGGGCCCGCATGCGTCGCCGCATCTCCGCCTCGGTCAGCGCGGCGCCGGTGCGGAAGTGCACGTACTGCGGGCCGTCAGCGCCGCCATGTACTTCATCTGCCACCGGTGCATCACCGGTCAATCGCACCACGATGTGCCAGCCCGGATCGTTTTTCACCCAGGCACCCGCCAGCCGAGCCGCGTGCCGGGCTTGCAGACGCTCGATCAGCGCCCGTTGCTGGGCGGTGGCGACAGCCTGGCGGGTGTCCTGTTCGCTGCTGCCGAAGAACGCCCGCAGCTCGGCGATCTTTGCGGCAATGTCGGCCTCACTGTCGCTGGCGGGGAACGGCGAGGGCTGGTCAGGATCGGACATCAGGCCTGCCCCGGACTGCAGCAGCGCGGCAAGCAACAGTGCGGGCATCAATGACATTGGCGCTCCCGGGGCGGTATCACCCGTTCCGTTGCAAAGGGCGGTCTCAGCCCTGCGATGTCCGGTGCAGCAGCGCCCGCACACGTCGTACCGAACGGTTGGCCACGGCACGCAACGCCATCACCGGCAGGGCGAGCATCGCCGAGAGGAGGGCTATGTGGACCAGTTGCAGCACGGCGCGGACCGCAAGCGGCAGTGCACCCGGTTCCAGCAGCCAGGGCGGCAGGTCTGGACTGGCGTGGTGGGCAGCGCCCATATACACGGCAGCGAGCACGAACAGCGCGCACAGCTGCGCGCGCGTTGCATGGAAGAACGGCAGGCTGCCGCTTGCGCGGCCCAGGCGCTGCTGCAGGACCACGCGCCAGCTTACCGGTGCGGAGAACGCGCCGATCACGATCAGCACCATCGAGGTCATCCACAGCGTCGAGGTGCTGCTCACCGGCCCATGGCCACCCAGCAGATGCGGCCCGACCATGCCCACGGCTACGCCTGCCAGCAGGCTGGTCGGGGACAGCAGGGCCAGCGTGCGCAGCAGCCAGTGCCGGCCATCGGGATGGCGGGTGCTGACGCGGTGCACCACGTTGGCGGCCACGACCAGCAGCAGGGAGAAGATCGCACTTCCGGCCAGCAGTGGCCCCATGTCGCCCATCATCATCCATGTCTCCGGGGAGGTTGCAGGCGCAGAATAGCGCCGTGCGAGGCTCAGCGCTCGCCGGCGTAGGGATCGTCGATGCCGAGCTCGGCCAGGATCTCGCGTTCCAGCTGTTCCATCGCCTCGGCTTCCTTGTCGTCCTCGTGGTCCCAGCCGAGCAGGTGCAGCACGCCGTGCACGGTCAGGTGCGCGTAGTGGGCATTGAGCGCCTTGCCCTGCTCGTCGGCTTCACGCGCCACCACCGGCGCGCAGATCACCAGGTCGCCCAGCAGTGGGAACTTGATGCCCTTGGGCAGGCCTTCCGGCACGTCGGCCGGGAAGCTCAGCACGTTGGTGGCGTAATCCTTGCCCCGGTAATGCCGGTTCAGGGATTGGCCTTCCTTGCTGTCGACCAAGCGGATGGCGAGGTCGGCCTCGCGGATGCGGCCCTTCAGCGCGGCCGCAACCCACTTGCGGAAGCTGACGGCCGAGGGCAGGCCGGCACGCGGCAGGGCATAGCTGACGGCGACATCCAGTCGCACGGGACCACGGGTCATGGAGTCGCTCCAGGTTGGATCTGATGCAGGTCGCGGCGGTCGTAGGCGCTGACGATGCGTGCCACCAGCGGGTGGCGGACCACATCGCGGGCGTCGAAGAAGGTGAAGCTCACGCCCTCGACATCGCGCAGTACGTCGATCGCATCGCGCAGGCCGGACTTCACGTGCTTGGGCAGATCGGTCTGGGTCAGATCACCGGTGACCACGGCGGTGGAGCCGAAGCCGAGGCGGGTCAGGAACATCTTCATCTGTTCGATGGTGGTGTTCTGCGCTTCGTCCAGGATCACGAACGCATCGTTGAGCGTGCGACCGCGCATGTAGGCCAGCGGCGCGATCTCGATGACGTTCTTTTCCAGCAGCTTGAGCACTTTTTCCACGCCCAGCATTTCATACAGGGCGTCGTACAGCGGTCGCAGGTACGGGTCGACCTTCTGGCTCAGGTCGCCGGGCAGGAATCCCAGCTTCTCGCCTGCCTCGACCGCCGGACGCACCAGGATCAGGCGCTGCACCCGCGATTCGTTCAGTGCTTCCACCGCGCTGGCCACGGCCAGGAAGGTCTTGCCGGTACCGGCCGGACCGATGCCGAAGTTGATGTCGTGGCTGACGATCTGGTGCAGGTAGCGGCTCTGGTTGGAACCACGCCCGCGCACGGTTCCGCGCTTGACCTTGATCGCCACGTCCTGCGCTTCGTAGGAGCGGTCGGCGATCTGTTCGATGTTCGCCGCGTTCAGGCGCAGGTGGATGCCGTGGCTGTCGAAGGTGGTCTCGGCGGCTTCTTCATACAGCGCCTCGATCAGCTTCTGTGCCTCAGCGCTGGCCTCGGCCGGCCCGCTGATGCGGAACACGAAGCCGCGATTGGCGATTTCCACGCCAAGCTTCAATTCGATCTGGCGAAGGTGTCCGTCGAACGGGCCGCACAGGTTGGCCAGCTGCGCGTTGTCTTCCGGCGACAGGGTGAAGTCTCGATGCTCGATGCTTTTCATTGCTTGGGGTGGGGCGGGGTCGCCGTCCACCGCGATGGAGTCAGGGACGACAAGGGTAACGCGCAAGGCGGCAGGACGACAGTTCTCCACACCGGGTGTGGACCGGCGCCGAAGAAACCTGTGGATAGTCCTTCGCAGCGCTTGTGCCACAAGGAAGATGATGCCGTGGTGAAAATTGTGCCAGTGCCTGCAGGGTTCTCCACATGCGGTGTGGACGGTGTTGCCGCGAACCTGTGGATAGGTGGCAGCGAGCCTTGCGGCAGTGGCGTTGCCGGCGGGTGATCAATTATTGACCAGCCCTGTTCTGGATCATTGCGGGTGCACAGGGAGCATGGCACCGTGGCGCCATCGGAGGAGGTGGCGCATGGCCGTGGGCACGTGGATGCGCAGGATGGGGCTGCTGGGCAGCTGCCTGCTGGCGGGCTGCGGCGAAGCACCGCCGGCGGCACTGGGTACGCTTGAATGGGACAGGATCAGCGTGCCCGCACCGGCGGCGGAAGTGATCAGCGCCGTTGACGTGCGCGAAGGGCAGGCGGTCAAGGCCGGCGCGCTGCTGATGCGCCTGGACCCTGCCCGTGGCGCCGCCCAGTTCGACGCCGCACAGGCCGAAACCGCCCGTGTGCAGGCACAGCTTGAAGAACTGCAGGTGGGCCCGCGTCCGGAGCAGATCGCCCAGGCGCAGGCACAGCTTACGGCGCTGCGCGCGCAGGCGGCGGAAGCCACCGCGTACTACCGCCGGGTGCAACCGCTGGCCCGTCAGCGGCTGGTCGCTGCTGCCGACCTGGACCGGGCCCGCGCGGCAGCCGACAACGCCGTGGCCAGCGTGCGCGCTGCCGAACAGGCGTGGCTGGAGCTGCAGCGCGGCAACCGTCGTGAGGACATTGCCCAGGGCCAGGCCGCCTCGCGGGCAACGCAGGCACAGGAGGTAGTGCAGGCCGTCAACCTGCAGAAGCTGCAGTTACGCGCGCCGCGCGACGGCGTGGTCGATGCGTTGCCCTACCGGCAGGGCGACCAGGCACCGATCGGTGCGCCGTTGGTGGTGATGCTGGTGGGCGAACGCCCGTATGCGCGCGTGTACCTGCCGCAGCCAGTGCGCCTGCAGGTGAAGGTGGGGCAGGCGGCGCAGGTGCAGTTGGACGGCGCGAACACCATATTGAAGGGGCATGTGCGGTCGATCCGCAGCGAACCTTCCTTTACGCCGTATTACGCGTTGACCGGTGATGACGTCTCGCGGCTGAGCTACCTGGCCGAGATCGAGCTGGACGACAGTGCCGACATGCAGGCGCTGCCCGCCGGGCTGCCGGTGCAGGTGCGCTTCTGAATCCCGTCGATGACATCGCCGTGCGCGCGCAGGGCCTGAGCCGTCGTTTCGGCGATCTGCTGGCGGTGGACAACGTCGATCTGCAGGTGCCGCGCGGGCAGGTATACGGCTTCCTTGGCCCGAACGGCTCGGGCAAGTCGACCACCATCCGCATGCTGTGCGGGCTGCTTGAACCGAGCGCGGGCGAGATCGAAGTGCTGGGCCTGGCGATCCCGGCGCAGGCCGAAGCGCTGCGCCGCCGCATCGGCTACATGACCCAGCGCTTTTCGTTGTACGAAGACCTGTCGGTGCGGGAGAACCTGGAATTCCTTGCCGCCATCCAGGATCTGCCGCGCGCGCAGGCGCGGCAGCGGGTCGATGCGCTGTTGCTGCAGTACCGTCTACAGGACCGTCAGGTGCAGTTGGCAGGCACCCTCAGCGGCGGGCAGAAGCAGCGGCTGGCGCTGGCCGGTGCGGTGATCCATGCGCCGGAACTACTGTTCCTGGATGAGCCGACCAGTGCGGTCGATCCTGAGTCGCGTCGCGATTTCTGGGAGGCGCTGTTCGAGCTCGCCGATGCCGGCACTACGGTGCTGGTGTCCACCCACTACATGGACGAGGCCGAACGCTGCCACCGGCTGGCGATCCTCGATCGCGGTGCCCTGGTGGCCGATGGCACCCCGGCCGAGCTGTGCGCGCAGCTGCAGGGCCGTACCCTGAAGGTCACCGCCTCGCAGCCCCGGCAGGCCAGCCGCGCGCTGGCGGCGTTGCCGGGTGTGCTCAGCGTGGCCCAGATCGGCACCGAACTGCGCGTGCTGTGCAGCGAGGGTGCGGCCGATACCACCGTGTTGGCGCAGGCGCTTGCCGCCGCCGATCCGCAGGCCAGCATCGAACCGGTGGCGCCCAACCTGGAAGACGTATTCGTTGCCGCCACCCGTGGCCGTGGTCGGGAACCGGCCGCATGAGCGTGCGACGGCTATGGGCGATCATGCTCAAGGAGCTGCGGCAGCTGCGCCGTGACCGCATCACCCTGGCGATGATCGTCGGCATCCCGGTGATGCAGCTGCTGCTGTTCGGCTATGCGATCAACCTCAACCTGCGGCATCTGGATGCCGGTATCGCCGATCAGGCCAATAGTGCGGCGTCGCGCGCGCTGGTGCAGGACATGGTCGCCACCGGCGTGATCACGCCGCACGCGCAGGCCTATACGCCCGATCAACTGATGGAGGCGCTGCAACGGGGTCGGATCAGCGTGGGCATCGTGATTCCCTCCGATTTCGAGCGACGCCGCTACGAAGGCCGCGAAGCGGTGCAGGTGCTGGTCGACGGCAGCGACACGGTGGTGCAGAGTGCGGCGATCCAGCTGGCGCAGGTGCCGCTGGACACGCGCCCGACCAGCAACACACGGCCGCTGCGCGAAGGCAGCATCGCCAGCGGGCAGGTGAGCGTCATCAGCTTCTACAACCCGCAACGGCGCTCAGCAGTGAACATCGTGCCTGGCCTGATCGGGGTAATCCTGACCATGACCCTGGTGATGTTCACCGCAGTGGCGGTGGTACGCGAACGCGAACGCGGCAACATGGAACTGCTGATCGCCACGCCGGTATCGCGCAGCGAACTGATGGTCGGCAAGGTGTTGCCCTATGCGGCGATCGGTCTGCTGCAGACCACGCTGGTACTGCTGCTGGGAACCTGGCTGTTCGAGGTCCCGATCCGCGGCAGCCTGGTTGATGTCTACCTGGCCGCGGTGCTGCTGGTGCTGGCCAACCTGGCGCTGGGCCTGTTGATTTCAACGCGCGCGCGGTCGCAGTTCCAGGCCATGCAGATGACCCTGTTCCTGTTCCTGCCGTCGATCCTGCTGTCGGGTTTCATGTTCCCGTTCGCCGGCATGCCCAGGCCGGTGCAGTGGCTGGCTGAAGTGCTGCCGCTCACCCATTTCCTGCGCCTGGTGCGCGGCATCATGCTGCGCGGGGCCTCGCTGTGGGAGCTGTGGCCGGACGCACTGGCACTGCTGGTGTTCATCGTGGCGATGATGACCCTGGCCATCCTGCGCTTCCGCAAACGCCTGGATTGAAGCATGCCGACCAACGGTCGGCATCCACACGGTAGGTGCCGACCGTTGGTCGGCACACCTTATTCCGCCACCACGCGACCACGCAGCGAATTGGTCAACGCTTCAGTGATCACCACGTCCACGAACTGGCCGATCAGGCGCGGGTGCGCCGGGAAGTTCACCGAACGCATGTTCTCGGTCTTGCCGGTCAGTTCGTTCGGGTTCTTGCGTGAAGGTCCTTCCACCAGCACGGTCTGTACGCTGCCGACCATCTTTTCGGAGATGCTTGCAGCGTGCGCGTTGATGCGTTCCTGCAGGCGCGACAGGCGAGCATGTTTTTCCGCATCGCTGATCGTGTCTTCCAGGTCCGCTGCCGGGGTGCCCGGGCGACGCGAATAGATGAAGGAGAAGCTGTGATCGAAGCCGATGTCCTCGATCAGTTTCATGGTCTTCTCGAAATCCGCATCGGTCTCGCCGGGAAAACCGACGATGAAGTCCGAACTGATCGAGATGTCCGGGCGGACCGCGCGCAGCTTGCGGATCTTCGACTTGAATTCCAGTGCGGTGTAACCGCGCTTCATCGCTGATAGCACGCGGTCGCTGCCAGCCTGCACCGGCAGGTGCAGGAAGTTGGCCAGCTGCGGCACGTCTCGGAACGCATCGATCAGCGAATCGCTGAACTCCAGCGGGTGCGAGGTGGTGAAGCGGATGCGGCCAACGCCATCGATCTCGGCAATGGTACGGATCAACAGGCCGAGGTCGGCGAATTCGCCGTCGCCATACGGCCCGCGGTAGGCGTTGACGTTCTGGCCGAGCAGGTTGATCTCGCGCACGCCCTGCGAAGCAAGCTGTGCCACTTCCACCACCACGTCCTCGAACGGGCGGCTGACTTCGGTACCGCGCGTGTAGGGCACCACGCAGAACGAGCAGTACTTGGAGCAGCCTTCCATGATCGACACGAACGCCGACGCGCCATCGGCACGTGGTTCGGGCATGCGATCGAACTTCTCGATCTCCGGGAAGCTGATGTCCACCTGCGGGCGCTGCTGTTCGCGACGGGCGCGGATCAGCTCCGGCAGGCGATGCAGCGTCTGCGGGCCGAACACCAGGTCGACGAACGGCGCACGCTTGATGATCGCCTCGCCTTCCTGCGAGGCCACGCAACCGCCAACGCCGATGATGACCTCGCGGCCCTGGTTCTTCAGGCTCTTCCAGATGCCCAGCTGGCTGAATACCTTCTCCTGCGCCTTTTCGCGGATCGAGCAGGTGTTGACCAGGATGACGTCGGCGTCCTCCGGACGATCGGTCAGTTCCAGGCCATCGCTGGCGGCCAGCACGTCGGCCATCTTGGCCGAGTCGTACTCGTTCATCTGGCAACCGTGGGTCTTGATGTACAGCTTGCCTTTCACCTGGTCGGGCTTGCGCGGACCAGAGGGCAGGGCAACGAGCGGGGTGTCGCCCTGGGTGGCGGGCGGAAAGACGTCTGGCGTCCCGGTCATGGCGCTTAATCCATTCGGGTGGCGGGAAAGGGGGCGATTCTACCCGCATCCCGTACCGCCCGCCTTGCGCAACGCCAACGGTGCCGCGCTGCGCGCTCGCGGGGCATGGCCCCGCGCTACCCGCCTCCCGCCCCGTTCGGTAGCGCCGGGCCGTGCCCGGCGGGTGCCCTTACGCCGCGATCAGCTCCGCATCGATCTGCCGCGAACGATCAAACGCGGTCATCGCGCTCATCCGCTCGATGTAGGCGGCCGTCGCCGGTGCGGGCTGTACCAGGCCGAACGCACTGGTCCATGCCAGCGCATTGCCCCACAGCACGTCGGCCGCACTCAGCACCTCGCCCAGCAGGTACGGCCCCTGCGCCAGCTGTGCTTCGATCACCTGCAGCACCGTGTCGGCGTCGTTGTAGGGCGACATCGCATGCGGCGGCGGCTCGCGGCGCATCGCCCGGTCGATCATCGCCGGCTCGAAGCAGGCGCCATAGAAGGCCATCCAGCGCAGATAGGGGCCGCGCAGGGCGTCGCCGATCGGCGGCGCCAGCCCGGCTTCCGGGTACAGGTCGGCCAGGTACAGGTAGATCGCCACCTGCTCGGTCACCAGGGCGCCGTTGTGCACGATGGCCGGCACCTTGCCCATCGGATTGATCGCCAGGTAGGCCGGGGCCAGGTTGGCGCCAGCCTTCAGGTCCAGCACCTGCATGCGGTAGTCGGCGCCCAGTGCTTCAAGCAGGGCCACCGCGCCGCTCGAGCGTGAACGGGCGGCGTGGTAGAGGGTGATCTGGCGTGACGTCATGGCATTGCTCCTTGCAGGTGGTGGTGAAGTGGGGCCCATGCTGAGGCACAATTGCGGACGACTTCTGTCCGCGATCCGTCATGCGCCATACCGCCCATCGCCTGCTTCGCCTGATCTCGCTGCTGCAGGCCCGCCGCCACTGGTCCGGTGCCGAGCTGGCCGAGCGCATGGGCGTGGACCGGCGCAGCATCCGCCGCGATGTCGAACGCCTGCGCGAGCTGGGATATCCGGTGCAGGCCTCGGCCGGCGTAGGCGGGGGCTACCGGTTGGGCGCGGGCGCGCCGGTGCTGCCGATGCTGCTGGACGAGGAAGAGGCCACCACTCTGGCGATTGCCCTGCGCGCGGCGTCGGCCACGGTCTCCGGCATCGACGACACCGCACGGGGCCTGCTGTCCAAGCTCGACCCGCTGGTGCCGGCGCGTCGCCGCCAGCAGGCCGGCGAAGTGCATGCCGCCACCGCGACCCTGTCCGACCTGCCATCCACCGACGCGCGCCTGCTCGGGCGGCTGGCCCAGCACTGCCGGCAGGCCGCGCGGCTGGCCTTCGAATACCGCAGCGCGCAGGACGCGGTGACGCAACGGGAAGTCGAGGCCCAGCACCTGGTCAACTACGGGCGGCGCTGGTATCTGCTGGCCTGGGATCTGGGCCGGCAGGACTGGCGCACACTGCGCGTGGACCGGATGGGGGCGGTGCGGCTTCTGCCCGAGCCTGGCCTGCACCGGCGAACCCCGGCGCCGCCCGATGTGATGGTGCGGCAGGCGGTCAGCCAGGCGCCGTTCGCGCTGCAGGCCGTCCTGCGCCTGGCCGGCAGCGAAGCGGAGCTGGCTGGGCGCATTCCGCCCTGGTGCGGCGTACTCGAGGCCGATGGGCCAGACCATTGCCTGTTGCGGATGGGCGCGGAAAGCCGCGGCATGATGCTGGCGCAGATCCTCAGCCTGGATCGCCTGCCGGTGGCGCTGTGGACCACGCCGGCCGAGCTGCGCGAGGAGCTGTCCCAGCGTCTGACCGGGCTCAGCCAGCTCCTGGCCGTGCCCACCGTCACGGTCTGAGCCGGCGCCCTTGGCAAGCCGCAGCGAAGCTGGGACACTCGCGGCCATGAAGGGGAGACTGGGGATAACGGCGATCATCATCGCTGCGCTGACCGCTGCGCCGGCCAGCGCCGGCACCCTGTACAAGTGTCTTGGCGCCGATGGGGTCACCAGCTATGTCAGCAAGCGGGTGGCCGGTGCCCAATGCAGCGCCATCAGCTACACCCGCAGCGCGGGCAGGGCGGTGCGTGCTCCGGTCGCCACCTCGGTGCCTGCGCCGGTACCAGCGCCTGCTGCAGTGGTGGCCAGTGCCGAGCGCAATCCGGTCGCGGTTGCCGCCAGCGCTGCCCGTCCCGCTGTCGCACCGACTCCGGTACCCGCAGCAGCGTACACGCCGGCCGGTCCACGCGGCGGCAAGATGGTCAGCGGACAGGTCTATTCGTACATGCAGGACGGGGTGCGCCACTACACCAGCGCACGCCCGACCCAGGTCGCCAATCTCGGCCCGGTGCGGACCATCCGCTACAGCTTCATGGAGCGCTGCTACGCCTGCGGAGTCAATCCGCGCGTCGATTTCGGCAGCGTGCGCCTGAACACCACGGCCTTCCAGAGCGAGATCACCTCGGCCGCACGCGAATTCGGGGTGGAAGAAGCCGTGGTACGCGCGATCATCCACGCCGAATCAGCCTACAACCCGACCGCGCTCAGCCGTGCCGGTGCGCAGGGCCTGATGCAGCTGATGCCGCCCACCGCCGCACGCTTCGGCGTCAGCGATTCCTACGACGCCGGGCAGAACATCCGTGGCGGCGTGCAGTACCTGGCGTGGTTGTTGAAGCGCTTCAAAGGTGATCTGACCCTGGCCGCGGCCGGTTACAACGCCGGCGAAGGCGCTGTCGATCGCCATGGCGGCGTGCCACCCTACAGCGAGACCCAGTATTACGTGCGAAGGGTAGGGCAACTGGCCGAGCGTTACCGCACCGCCCTGACCCATCAGTAGGTGCCGACCGTTGGCCGGCACACCTTCAAGCGGGTAGGTGCCGACTGTCAGTCGGCACACCTTGAAAAGAGTTGTTGCAATGCGTTGTGTGGCGCGCGACGGTTCCGCTACACTCGACCGAGATTCAATGCGGCTCTGGCCCCCACCGGAACCGCTGGCAGCCTTAAAGCTACCTAATCAATATCGGAGTGCCGGATGGCCAACGATGGGGTACACGATCCAGTCAACACCGGACGTCGGCGTTTTCTTACTGCCACCACAGCCGTGGTGGGCGCCGTCGGCGTCGGATTCACCGCAGTTCCTTTCATCAAATCCTGGAACCCCAGTGCCCGCGCCAAGCTTGCCGGCGCACCGGTGGTGGCCGACATCAGCGCCCTGCAGGAAGGCCAACGCCTGATCGTGGAATGGCGTGGCCAGCCGATCTGGATCGTCAAACGGTCCAAGGCGATCCTCGATGCGCTGCATGGGCTGGATGGCCGTCTGAAGGACCCCGAGTCCGGCGAGAAGGACCAGCAGCCGGAGTACGTGCTCAAGCAGAACCCGGAGCTGCGCTCGATCAAGCCCGAGATCTCGGTGCTGGTCGGTCTCTGCACGCACCTGGGCTGCTCACCGGAAATGGTGGGTGAAATCCGCCCCGAGCCCTACGACCCACAGTGGAAGGGCGGCTATTTCTGCCCCTGCCACAAGTCGCGCTTCGACATGTCCGGCCGCGTCTTCAAGGACGTGCCCGCACCCATCAACCTGAAGGTGCCCGCGCACCACTACCAGGACGACAACACCATCATCATCGGTGTCGATCCGCAGGGGGCTGCCTGATGTCCAACATCCTCAGCCGTACCGCCACCGGCGTGGCCGACTGGGTCAATGCCCGCGCGCCGGGGTTGATGCCGATCTACCGCAAGCATGTCAGCGAGTACTACGCGCCGAAGAACTTCAACATCTGGTACTACTTCGGCTCGCTGGCGCTGCTGG